>JAFTSO010000024.1 GCA_017467265.1 Clostridia bacterium | reverse complement strand
GCTGGTAAAGGAAGTACATATTAACGCGAACGATGTGGGTGCGAAGACGTTATTACGTAAGATAATCTTTAACTTCCCCGTCTATTATAATAACGATAATGAGGCGGACCAAATTTTGTGGGAATGCGAAGGTAGTGTCGAGACGTTAGTCACTTTACAACGGAAATAACACAACATATTCTGATTTTTACCTATAATCGGCACCATATATAGAGTTTACCGTGTCCACCAAAATTTCTATGTCCACCATTTGTCCACGCCTTTTTAACCTCGTGGACAAAAATATGAAACGAAGTAGTGAAAGTTTTATTTTCTCTCACACGAAGAACAATGACGCTTAATAGCTTCAAGTGCCTTTTTATTTATTGAACATAAAACGTCTTCGTTTATATCATAATCGAAATTAAAAATATCATAAAACAAAACTATGCTCTAAAAACCGTTGCTATTCTAATACTATGATTATATAATAAATCCATAATTAGTATCTCTGCGTTTAGCGGAGAAAAGAGGAGCAAATGAATTATGAAAAAACGGTTTACAGTGGCTATTATCGGCGTCGGGGGGCGTGGTGGCTATGCGTATGGGACGTGGTTGCATCAACTCCCTGAAAAATTTAGCATCATTTCCCTTTGCGATATTTCCCAAGAAAAATTAGATTACTTCGGGGAAAGATTCGAGGTAAAAAAAGAAAATTTATTCCTTGACGAAAATGAGTTTTTCCTTGAAAAAAGAGCGGACGTTTTGGTGATTGCTACGCAGGATAAAGATCATATCCGTCACGCAACAAAGGCGTTGCAATTAGGTTATGACATTTTACTCGAAAAACCGATTACCGATAACAAGCAAGAGATGGAAGATTTACTTGACCTGCAACAGAAAACGGGTAACAAGGTGCTTGTTTGCCACGTGTTGCGTTATGCCCCTGCTTTTGTCAAGGTGGCACAGTTGTTGGAAGAGAAAACCATTGGTAGTTTAATTGCCATCAACGCTATCGAGCAGGTGGGGTATGCGCACCAAGCGCAAGCATACGTACGTGGTTATTGGCGCCGTGCGGCAGATTCCACGCCTATGATTTTGGCAAAATGCAGTCACGATTTGGATTTAATTCAGTATTACGCAGGCGGTAAATGTGAGAGTGTTTCTTCCGTAGGAGAGTTGAGTTATTTTAAGGAAGAAAACGCCCCGGAGGGGAGCGCGGATAGATGTATAAGCTGTGCATATCAAGACGAGTGTGCGTATAGCGCAAAGATTGCGTACTTAAATAATTGGGAAAAGGATGGCTGTCCTTCCGACGGCTATCCCTATAACGTGCCTTGCCGTGCCCCGATTACCAAGGAAAAGGTGATGGATGCGTTGCATAACGGCTTGCACGGACGGTGTGTATATCGTTGCGACAACGACGTTGTCGATCATCAAATTACGCAGATGTATTTTGATAACGGAGTAAAGGCAACGCTTACTATGGTTGCGTTCACGCATCATTGCGGACGAAGAATGGATTTTTACGGCACGCTTGGTCAAATCACCTTGGACGAGGTTCGAGACGTCATTTATATCGGTGTTTTTGGAAAGGGCGAAGTTGTTTTGAAAATCAGCGATTTGGTAGACGATAGATATACCCACGGCGGCGGAGATTACCATTTAATCAATAATTTGTATGAAATGCTGATAGGGAGTGCGCCCGAAAAAACTGCCTTGGGGTATTCCGCGGAGAGCCATCTTATAGGGATTGCGGCAGAACAATCTCGTTTGCAAAAAGGAAAGTTGGTGCAAGTGCATTAAAAAATGCGTCCGCTTTCAGCAGTTTGGTAAAGACAGGAGAGAAAAATGAAAAACAAATCTGTTTCTATTCCCGTGGGGATGGTGATAAAAAAGTTTTATTGTCACAAATGCGGAGAGCGGTTAAGGAAACATCCCCAAACAAGAATAGTAAAACCAGGCGATCCCGATTATAGAAAGCATAGCAGGATTAATCGTAGAATCCAGATGATTGGATCTGTGGAAGTGACGGAATATAATTTCCGATGTCCTGCCTGTGAAAATGTTATGGAATATCGTGCACAATGTGTTGTTAGAAAGATGCAAAAGAAACTTCGTAAAAATATACTGACCGATGAAGAACTTTTCAATCATTAAAAAACAAAGGCGGCGACCCGTACACGGGTCGCCGCTAATTCTTGCTTAATCAAAATATCCGATATAGTCGATTTTGTGTGGACTGTCGGGGAATAAATAACGGTGCAGCTCGATAAAATAATCGTCCGTCATACTCGCGATATAATCGACGACGATCTGGTTGTGCTCCGTTTCTTCGTACGGCATATCCCACTTGGGCGCGTAGTACGAATTGCGCAGATAGTCGATATGGTGGGCGAAAATGGGGGACGCACGCCGCCCGTTTTTCAGGTCGAACAGCAGCTGATCGTACAGCTCCGCCATCATCAGACCGATCGTTTGATCGGCGTGCTTGACGCTTGCGTTGCCGTAGATTTGCGCGTAATTCTCGCGCTTGCCCTTTTGCAGCGCGTCAAAATGCGCCCCGTCCATCTGAATATACGGCTTTCCGTAGCTGTGCTCGATGATGTTCACCATCAGATTGTTGACGATTTCCGAATTGATTTTGCCGATGCCGTAATCGGAAAAATCTTCCGTTCGCAGAATATTCCCACGCTCGGCGTCGTGGCGGTCTTTGCCCAAGTACGCGATGATGTCGCAGATGCGCATCACACACCCTTCGAGGGTACACGGCACGAGTTTTTTTACGTACTCGCCGTCTATATAGCACCGTTCGATCTGCTCGTCAAAGCGCGCAAAATCGTGCAAGGGCTGGGGATGGTACGCGTTGAGCTCCATTTCGCCGTTGTGCGCGGCAATTCCGTTCAAGGTCTGCAACGACAGATTCAAAGGGAAAATTTTGTCCAGCACGCGGACGGAGTGGATATTATGTGCAAAGCGTCTGTCCGTGCGTTCCCGATACAGCGAGTCCAAAAACCGTTCGCCTGCGTGCCCGAACGGAGTATGTCCAACGTCGTGTCCGAGCGCAATCGCCTCGATGAGATCGGCGTTGAGATGGAGTGCCTTGCCGATCGTCCGCGCGATACGGGAAACGAGCTGCACGTGCAGGCTGCGATGGGTGATATCATCGTTTTTGTACAGCGAAAACACCTGCGTTTTGTCCGAATAGCGGTTGTAATACGGGCAGTTTAGGATCTTATCGACGTCGCGCACGAACGCGCCGCGCAAAGCGGTGGCATAATCGTGCGGATTGTCCTTTCTGCGCAGGGCGGAGCGTTCGTCACAGCCGAGCGCCGCAAAGCTGCCGTCCGCAGTTTCCCGTTGCATTTTTTCCTGCAATTCGTCCGATAAATTCTCGTAATAAGCCATAATGGTTTCTCCTATTCGCTATTATAGCATATTTTTGCAAAAAAGGGAAGAGAAAAAGGGTAGTTTTTAGCGGTGTTTTCACGTTGCGCCCTTGACAACACGCGGCGGCGGTGGTATAATAATACAAACGAAAAAAGGCGAAACGAAAATGAAGACGCAAGCAAGAAACAACGAACACCGCGCGAGCGGCAAACCGTCCACGGGTAGGGTGAGCACGCCCAAGGCCGCGCCGAAGAGAGCTGGAAAAACGCCGCAGAAACGTGCGGAGAATATCGAGCGCGTGAACGGCGCGCCTGTCTATACCGCCGTGTATAAGGTCAATCACAGCGACGAGCTGCTGGAATTTTTGCTCCGCAAATGCAACACTTCGCGCAACAACGTGAAATCGCTGCTGGTGCGAAAGCAGGTACTCGTCAACGGCAGGGTGGTCACGCAGTACAATTATATGCTCGCCAAAGACGACGAAGTGAAGCTCTCCCGTCGCTCGATCAAGGACGGCGTGGTGGCGAGCCAACCGCAAACCAAGGGCGCGCGCGGCGCAAAGACGGCGCAAAAGCCTGCCTTTTCGCTCCGTGATCTGAAAATTATTTACGAGAGCGAAGATTTGGTGGCGATTGACAAGCCCGCGGGGCTGTTGTCTGTCGAGAGCGACAAAGAGCGCGAGTGCGCGTACGGATATGTGACCGATTATCTGGAAAAAGGGGACAAGAACGCGCGTGCGTTCGTGTTGCACCGTATCGACAAGGAAACGTCGGGGGTATTGCTCTTTGCTAAGGACATCAAACTGCACTCCATCTTAAAAATGCATTGGAGCGAGCAGGTACAAACGCGCGAATATTACGCCGTTGTGGAAGGGGTTTTAGAGCGTAAATCGGACACGCTCGTGGGGTATTTGAAAGAAAACGTGAACAATCTCGTGTACGTGACCGCCGATCCTACGGGGCAAAAGGCGATTACGCATTATGAAGTATTGAAAGAAAACGGGACGTATTCGCTGCTCCGCGTGCGTATCGACACGGGCAGAAAAAACCAGATCCGCGCGCAGATGAAGGCGCTGGGCAATCCCGTCGTCGGCGACGATAAGTACGGTAGCGGCAACAAGAGCCCCATCGAGCGGCTGGGCTTGCACGCATCCAAGCTCGAATTTATCCACCCGATCACAAAGGAGCTCGTCACCTTGACGGCGAGCGTGCCTGCGTGTTTCCGCGCGTTGTTTAATTAAACAATGAATTGCACCGTTCGGTGCGTGAATTGTTTTTACAAAACGTGAATTGCCCCAAAGGGGCGTGAATTGCAAAGCTGTGCTTTGCGTTATGGAAAGGTTATAAACAGGTCGGTAGGACAAAAAAATATGAAAAAGATAGCCAGCTTTACAATCAATCACGATACCTTGGAAAAGGGTATGTATATTTCCCGTATCGACGGGGACGTAGTCACGTACGATATCCGTATGAAAAAACCCAACGGCGGCGATTATTTCCAGATGAGCGCGGCGCACACCGTAGAGCATCTGTTCGCGACGTATGCGCGCAATAGCGCGTTCGGCAACGAAATCGTGTACGTTGGGCCGATGGGTTGCAGGACAGGGTTTTACCTGCTCACGCGCGACACGCTTTCCCACGAAAACGCTATCAAGCTGGTGCAGGAGAGTATGGCGTTCGTGCGCGATTTCGACGGGGAAATCCCCGGCAGCAAAAAGGAAGAGTGTGGCAACTATCTCGACCATGATCTTTTGGGCGCGAAAGCGCTCGGAGCGGATATGTCCGCCGTCTTACAGGGCTGGACGGTCGCCGATTTACAATATAAATAGCAAAGAACGCGGCACGTTTTTGCCGCAAAGGAGAATAGCAATATGGACGCAATACAAAACATGATGACTCGGAAAAGCGTGAAGAAGTACAAGAGCGATCCCGTTCCTAAGGAATTGCTGGATAAAATCATCGAGGCAGGGTTGCAAGCGCCGTCGGGCTTGAATAAACAAGCGCCGATTATTTTGGCGGTGACGAACAAGGAGATTCGCGATAAATTATCGGCGGATAATATGGTACGCGATCCTTTTCACCGCGCTGATCCTTTTTATAATGCGCCCGTGGTGTTGGTTGTTTTGGCAGATAAGAGTGTGCCTACGTATCTTTACGACGGACCGCTCGTAATGGAGAATATGATGTTGGCGGCGCACGCTTTGGGGCTTGGCGCGTGTTGGATTCACCGTGCAAAGGAAACTTTTGAATTGCCCGAGTGGAAGGCGTTCTTGAAAACGTTGGGCATTGAAGGGGAATACGAAGGGATCGGGAACTGTATCGTAGGCTATGCGGATATAGAGCCGCAGGCAAAGCCGCGCAAAGAAAACCGCGTGTATTACGTAGAATAAGCATATAATATAAGGAGAAAAAAATATGGAAAATAAAATCATTTGTAATTGCAAACAGGTATCGGTGGCGGACATTGAAAAGGCTCTGCACGAGCACAGCCATTTTGCGGACGTAGAAAAGGCGTTCGCGGAAGTGCAGGCGACTACCCATTGTTCGACGGGCTGCGGCGGCTGTTATGAAAAGGTGCTGGATACCATCGCTGATTTGATGAACTAAAACGGATAAAAAGCGTATGCAAACGGGAGTGTCCACCGCGTCGCTGTTTATGCGGAAATACAACGAAGAGGCTTTGTCTTTGCTAAACGATTTGGGCGTGAGAACGGCGGAAGTGTTCTTGACGTCCTTTTCCGAATACGGCAAAGCGTTTGGCGCGGTGCTCTCGAACGTGCAGGGGGATTTGACGGTCAATTCCGTGCATGCTTTGAATACGGAATTTGAACCGCAGCTATTTTCGGCGCACCCACGCGTGCGCGACGACGCATACGGTTGGTTGGACAAAGTGTTGGAGAGTGCGAACTGTTTGCGCGCGCCCTATTATACGTTCCACGGCACTTCGCGAGTGAAGAAGGCGTCGCGGTCGGGCAAATACGACGATTTTCCGTCGATCATCAAGGGCTTTGACGAGCTGACGGCGCATTGTAAAGAACGGGGCGTGACGCTGTGTTTGGAAAACGTGGAGTGGTCCACGTACAACCGCGTGGGCGTATTCTCCAAAATCGCGGCGGCTGTGCCCGATCTTTACGGCGTTCTGGATATAAAACAGGCACGCATTTCCGAATATCCTTACGTAGAATATCTGCGTGAAATGGGCGAACGGCTCGCCTACGTGCATATCTCGGACGTGGACGAACGGGGTAAAATTCGCTTGCCCGGGCAGGGAATTTTTGATTTTGACACCCTAATAAAACGGCTCAAAGACGTCGGCTTTGACGGCGCTTTGCTCATCGAAGTGTATAAAAACGATTACGCCGACGTGGCAGAACTGAAAACCGCGTGCGATTTCGTGGACGAGATTTTGTATAAAAACAACGCGTTGCGATAAATTTTTTTCGTTTTTTTGCAAAAAACTATTGACAAGTAGAAATTCTTATGGTATATTATAAATAGGATTTAATCCTAATAAATAAATTTTGGAGAAAAGCTATGTTAAGAGTATATCAATGTGAAAAATGCAAAAAGACGATTGTGACGAAAGACGAATTGAAGTTGGACGGCTGGGTAGAGCTGGTGGCAGGTAGCACGGATGCGGCGCAGGAAAAGCACGTGCCCGTAGTGACGAAGAAATGTAAGACGGTGAAGGTGGACGTAGGGAGTGTATCGCACCCGATGACGGTGGAACACCTGATCGAGTGGGTGGCACTCGAAACGGAGCAAGGCTATCAGATCAAATACTTGGCGGCAGACAGCGCGCCGACGTGCACGTTCACGGTGGCAGACGGCGACAAAGCGGTGGCGGTGTATGCATACTGCAACCTGCACGGGCTTTGGAAAAACTGAGCCGTGTGCACGCTGGCGGTGCATCGACCGTATAAAAAATAATGACGCTAAAAAACTCTGAAAACAGGAGAAAACTATGATAGAAAAGAATGCAATGTATGCTATTTCGTACGGCTTGTATATGCTGACGACGACGGACGGGGAAAAACAGAACGGCTGTATCGTGAACACGGTGTCGATGATCACGGACAATCCTACCCGTATCGTGGTGTTTGTGAATAAGGCAAATTATTCGGAAGAGCTTTTGCGAAAGACGGGCGTTTTCAACGTGTCCGTTTTGACCGAGGGCACACCTTTTGATACGTTCAAGCAGTTCGGGTTCGTTTCGGGACGGGATACGGACAAATTCGCAGGGGGAGAATATCCTACGAGCGAGAACGGACTTTTCTATCTGCCGCAATACGCGAACGCAGTGATTAGCGCGAAAGTGACCGACTACTACGATTACGGCACGCACACGCTGTTCGTAGCAGAAGTGACGGAGGCGAAAAAGCTCTCGGACGACAATTCGGTGACGTACGCGTATTATCAGAGCCATATCAAACCTAAGCCTGCCGCGCCCAAAGCGGAAGAAAAGCCGCAGAACGGCAAGCACAAGTGGGTGTGCAAAATCTGCGGATACGTGCACGAAGGGGAAGAATTGCCCGACGATTTTATCTGTCCTTGGTGTAAGCACCCTGCGAGTGATTTCGAGCAGATGGCATAAATAGTGGAACAAATTCGGACGGTTTTGACAAAGACCGCTTTGTTTCGACAAATATTTTTTCAGTGCAAGGGAAAAAACGGAAAAAAGCGGAAAAAGGTTGAAAAAAGGACGGAAAAAGACTTGACACTTTTTTTGTAAGTTGCTATAATTACGGGGTAAAAAGAAAAATGCAGCGGCAAAGGTAGGTGAAAAGTATGTCCACGGTAAGAGTTGGTGAAAACGAAAACGTAGAAAGCGCATTGCGCCGTTTTAAGAGAAAATGCTCCCGCGACGGTATCATCGGCGATATGAAGAAGAAGGAATTCTATGAAAAGCCTTCCGTAAGAAGAAAGAAGAAGTCCGAAGCTGCCAGAAAGAGAAGCAGAAACTAAAAGCACAAAAGAGTTCACGAGATCGTGAACTCTTTTTGTTTGTCGAAAAAGAAAGGAGAGTGCAGAATTATGTCGCAAGAACAGACGGAAAACAAACGTACGCTGCGCGAAGAAGCGCGCAAGGCAAAGAGCCGTATCAAGAGCGGTTTTTGGACGGAACGGCAAAAGGATATGGCAGGGCAGCTGGAACGGGCACGGGCGCAGGGCTTGAACGAGAGCAAAGCAGGGCGCTATTTCACCGCACAGGTGACGGCGCAGATCGAAGGCAAGAAGGACGACGAGTTTTATCTGCGCGTAAAAGAAATGCTGCTCACGCAAGGGGAAGTGAGCGACGCGATCGGGCGGCTGACGGACAAGGAATATTACGCCACGCTCTCCTACGAAGAAAAGCAGCGTTATACGCTCTCGATCAGCGAGCGGTATTTGCGCGCGTTAGAGCGTTTCCGTGCCGAGTGCGAGTTTGAAATCTTGGCAAAATAGGGGCAAAATAATTTTGATCGGCAATCAAAGAAAGGGCAAAAGGGGCTTGCAAAACAGTCCCTTTTATGCTATAATAAATACGTTATGACGCAGATGGATGAAATTTTGGAAAAACTGAACGACGAACAGATCAAGCCCGTCCTGCAAACGGAAGGGGCGGTGTTGGTTTTGGCTGGCGCAGGCAGCGGAAAAACGCGCGTTTTGACGTCGCGTATTGCCTATCTCGTGGAAGAAAAAAACGTGCCGCCGCAGGCGATTTTGGCGATCACGTTCACCAACAAAGCCGCCAACGAAATGAAGGAAAGACTCTCGAAGATCGTGGACGTGTCCCGTTCGTGGGTGTGCACGATCCATAGTATGTGCGTGCGCATTATCCGTTCGTACGCCGACGAAATCGGCATCGGCTCGAATTTTTCCATTTATAGCGAAACGGAACGCAACAACATCATCAAAAAATCCTTTCAGGAGTGCGATTTTGACGATGAAAAGCTGTTAAAATCGGTGAAATATCACATCGGCAACGCCAAAATGCTGGGTTTTGATCCCGATCGCTACGCCGAAGAATACGCAGGCGAAACGGACATCGACGAGATCGTGAAGGTCTATCGCCGCTATCAAAAGCATTTGCGCGAAAATAATGCGCTCGATTTCGACGATTTGCTCAATGAAACGCGCAACCTGTTAAAGACGAACGAAGACGCGCGCGAAGAGCTTTCGGGGCGTTTCCGCTACATTTTGGTGGACGAATTTCAGGACACCAACGCCGTGCAGTACGAGATTATCCGCTATCTTGCTAGCGGCTATGGGAACTTGTTCGCCGTAGGCGACGACGATCAGTCCATCTACGGCTGGCGTGGCGCGAAAATCGAGAACATTTTGCACTTTGAAAAGGATTTTAAGAACGCAAAAGTGTTCAAATTAGAGCGCAACTACCGTTCGACGAAGAACATTTTGCACCTTGCCAACACCGTCATCAAAAACAACGGCAACCGCAAGGACAAAACGCTGTGGACGGAGAACGAAGAGGGCACGAAACCGAAAGTGTACGAGGCGGAAGAAGAGAGCGGCGAGGCGCGGTATATCGCACAATGCATCGCAGGTCTGCTCCGCCAAGGGTATAGCTATTCCGATTTTGCCGTTTTGATGCGCCTGAACGCGCTCACGCGGTCGTTCGAACAAGAGTTCACGGGGGACGGTATCCCCTACAAAGTATTTGGCGGCTTTAAGTTCTTCGAGCGCAAGGAAATCAAAGATTTGCTGGCGTATTTGCGCCTTGTCAACAATCCGTTCGACAGCGAAGCGGCTCTGCGTATCATCAACTTTCCAAAGCGCGGTATCGGTGCGAAAACGGTGGACGCGCTGCAAAATTATGCGTATGAGAACGAGCTGTCGGTGTACGACGCTCTGCTGGATATTGACGAAATCGGGTTCACGGGTGCGACGCGTGAAAAGCTGGCAGGGTTCCGTGATTTGATCAAAAACTGGATTGTCGTCAGCCAAGATATGCCCGTGAACGAGCTGGTAAAGAGGATCATTGAAGACACGAAAATGCGCGAGGCGTACGCAGACGATAGCGACGAGAGTATCAACAAGCGCGCGAACATCGACGAATTTGTGACGGCGGTGGAAGATTACTGTCGGCTCAATCCCGAGGCGACGTTGACCGATTATCTCAATCAGGTGACGCTCTCTTCGGACACCGACGAAATGGACGATAGCAATTACGTCACCCTTGCCACCGTGCACGCGGTTAAGGGCTTGGAGTTCAAATGCGTATTTATCTGTGGACTGGAAGAGAACATTTTGCCCGTATCGCGCGCCGTGGATAACGACGACGATATGGAAGAAGAACGTCGCTTGATGTACGTGGCGATCACGCGTGCGAAAGAGCAGCTCTATCTCACGCGCTCCAAGAGTAGATATTTATACGGCAAGCGCGAGCCGACCGCCCGATCGCGGTTCTTGAAAGAGCTGGCAGGGTGCGTGGATTTGCCGCGCGAAGTGCGCCGTTCACCCTATGGATACAGCGATTACGACGATCCCGAATCGTACGGCAACGACGCGTACGTGGGGGGACGGTACGAAAATAACGACGGTTTCGGCGGTAGAAAGACGAGCTTTGGCGGCGGCTATTCGTACGGGAATACTTACGGGAATAGCTATGGCGATCGCTCGCGGAGCAATTCGGGTATCACCCGAACGAAATGGACGGGGAACAGCTACGGCGGCTCTACGTACGGCTCTACGTACGGTTCGTCGGGGGCTACGTACGGCAGCAAAACGGGGAATGCGCAAAAGAGCGGCGGTTTTGCCTACGGCGGCGTAGCGAAAGCGATTAAGCCCACGGGAGCGACGAAAGACGTCAGCGTGTTCAAGATCGGCGTGCGAGTCAGCCATCCGAAATTCGGCAACGGTACGGTGGTAGGCGTACGCGGCGCAGGTAGCAATATGATCATCGACGTAGCGTTCGAAGGGCTGGGGATAAAGCAGCTTTCCGCTTCGCTCGCCCCCCTTACGGTGTTGTAAAAGGCGTATATACTTCGCAATACTTTGTCGCCGCGCAGTCACGTACGTCCTTGTACGCTCCTTTGCGGCTCCGCGTCTTGCTCGCATCTCCGCCTTTTACGGGGTGCGAAAAGGTACGAAAATTCGCCGCGCAGTCACGTACGTCTTTGTTTCACGGGAGCACAACGGCGTTTTTGCGTTTGTCATTACGAACGAAGCGAACGCGTAGTGCGGTAATCTCGCAAAAACGTTTTGCAGGAACAGTTGATAAAATAGTACACTTCAAACAGGAGTTTCCTATGAACAGACAGAGAGAAATCACGGATATTCTCAATAAATGGGCGCACGAATATTACGTGCTGGACGCGCCGACGGTGTCGGACAAGGAGTACGATACGCTCTACGACGAGCTGCGCGCGTTGGAGCAGCAAAGCGGCGTGGTATATCCCGACAGCCCTACACGCAGAGTGGGCGGCGATCCGATAAAGGGCTTTGAAAAGCACACGCATATCGCGCGGCTTTTTAGCCTGGACAAGTCGGTGTCGGAAACGGAGCTTTCTGCTTTTTTGACGCGCATTGAAAAATTCGTCGGTGGCGAAACGGACTATACCGTGGAATACAAATTCGACGGGTTGACGGTGTGTTTGACGTACGACAAGGGGCAGTTTGTCCGCGCGACGACGCGCGGCAACGGCACGGTGGGGGAAGACGTGACGGCGCAGGTTTTGACCATCAAATCGTTCCCGCTCACGATCGCCTATCAGGGCACTTTGGAAGTGCGCGGCGAAGCGGTGATCCGTCTTTCCGTGCTCGAAAAATACAACGAAACGGCGGCAGAGCCCTTGAAAAACGCGCGCAACGCGGCGGCTGGGGCTATCCGCAATCTCGATCCCAAAGTCACCGAAAAACGCCGCCCCGATATCTATTTTTACGACGTGAATTATCTCTCGGACGGCGAGCCGATGTCGCAGACCGAGGCGCACGAATTTTTGCAAAAAGAAGGGTTTAAGGTGTACCCGTACTTCGCCGTTTGCCATACGAAAGACGAAGTGTTGTCGGCGATCAGATACATCGAAGAAGATCGCAAAAAAATCGACGTATTGACGGACGGGGCGGTGATCAAGCTCAACGACGCACGTATCCGCGACGAGCTCGGTTTTACCGACAAATTCCCCCGTTGGGCGATGGCGTACAAGTTCGAGGCGGAAGAAGTGACGACAACGCTCAAAGACGTCGTATGGCAGGTGGGCAGAACGGGGAAGTTGACCCCCCTTGCGCTGCTCGATCCCGTCGATCTTGGCGGTGCGACTGTTTCACGTGCAACACTCAACAATTACGGCGATATTTTACGCAAGGACGTGAAGATCGGTTCGCGTGTTTTGGTGCGCCGTTCCAACGAAGTTATCCCCGAAATTTTGGGGGCGACGGAGCATTACGAAAACAGCCGCGAAATCGAAAAGCCCCGTATATGTCCTGCGTGTAAGAGCGATTTGACGGAGGTCGGGGCGCATCTATTCTGCCCGAATCGGCTGTGTACGCCGCGCATTGTGGCGGCGCTCGATCATTACGCAGGCAAGAACGCGATGAACATCGACGGATTTTCCGAGAGCACGGCGCAGCAGCTCGTCGAGCGCAAGGGCGTGACGAAACCGTCCGATCTGTACGCGTTGACGGCGGAAGATTTGGCGGCGCTGGACGGGTTCAAGGACAAAAAAATCGGCAATATTTTGACGGCGATCGAGAAGAGCAAGACCCCGACTTTGGACGCGTTTATTTACGCGATCGGCGTGGAAGGGGTAGGACGTGTCGCGGCGAAGGACCTTGCGGCGCGATTTAAGAGCATCGACGCGATAAAACAAGCGACGGAAGAAGAGCTGATCGCGATGGAGAACGTCGGGGAGATCACGGCAAAGGCGATCGTGGCGTATTTCCGTGACGAGGGCAACCTTTTCGAGCTGGACGCGCTGGCGGCGGCAGGGGTTGCGCCCACGTGGTCGGACGAGAAAAAGGAAGGCATTTTCTCGGGACAGTCCGTCGTTCTGACGGGTACGCTCTCGGGGTATAAGCGCAGCGAAGCGCAAAAACTCATCGAAGAACGTGGTGGCGTGTGCCAGAGCTCGGTGACGGCGAAAACGACGCTGGTGTTAGCAGGCGAAGAGGCAGGCAGCAAGCTCGCCAAAGCGCAAAAGTTGGGCATTAAAATCATCGACGAACAAACCTTTAAGGAAATGATTGAACAAAATTAAGAAACGGATAAAACGAAAAGACACGGGCTGAAAAACCCGTGTTTTTTGTTTACAAAAAATTTATAAAAGTATTGACAAAATATATTGCAGGGTGTATAATGGCAGAGAAGGGTTCTTTTTTTCAAAAAGAAAATGTGGAGGGTAAAGAACAATGAAAACTATGAAGAAAGTTTTGTTGCTTGTCACGTCGCTTTGTTTTACGGGCGCTTTGGCTGCCTGCGGCGGCGGAAACAAGGGCAATAACGACGGCGGCAACGGCGGCGGCAATATCAGCGGCGAAACGGTGGCGAACAAAGCGGCTTGGACGCAGGCGCTCACCGACTCGGCGTTGGCAACGAACGCTACCGTGTCGATGACGATCAAAGGCGAAGACCGTATGGGCGAATTTTACGAAAAGGGCGAAAGCTCCGTCACGGCAAAGGTCGCGAACGGTAAGGTGTACGTCTATGAAAAAACGGACGCATCTTGGTATTTTGAAGAAGACGGCGTGGTTGAGCGCGACGAAGAGCACGACGAAGACCAGACGTACCTTGCGACGATCGACGGCGTGACGATGGAATATTTTAAGGAGCTGGAACAGGATTGGCAGATTTCCGAGTGGTACCAAGAAGATTTTTCCGCTACGCTCGGGTTTGTTTTGGACTGGCAGGCAGATTTCAGCTTGACGGACGTCAGCGAAATGTACGATCAATTCGTCAATAATAACGGCACGTATTCTTGTACGTTAGAGATGGAAGAGGATACCAGCACCGCGCAGATTAAATTCGTGGACGGCAAAGTGGCTTGGGGTAAGATCACTATGGCGGGAACGTACGAGGGCGGCGCTACGAGCACGTGGGAAATGTCCTTTACGATCACGTACGGCAATACGACGATCGGGGCTTTGCCCGGGCAGGAAGAAGAACCTGACAGCGGCAACAGCTCGGGCGGCGGCAGCTCTGCGAGCGAAAGCGGAAGCGACGGCAAAGAAAGCGACAACGTAGAATTGCCCGACACCAGCGTGGAAATCCCCGAAACGGACGGTGCGCCCGTGGCGAACGCAGAAGAATGGGCTGCGGTATTCCAAAATACCCTTTCTGCAACAAACGCGACGATTATTACGACGGCGAGCGAGAACGGTACGTTGATGGAAGACGGGATCGTTATGATTGCCGACGGCGTGACGTATGAAAAATGGAACAATAAAGACGGTTCTAGCTCCTATTGCTTCTACGGCGAAGTGAACGGGCAGAGCTATCGTTGGGATTCGGAAGACGGTAAGACGTGGACGTATGAAACAACGGACTGGACGCCTGAGGATTACGCAACCGTAGCATACGAATTGGAAGGTATGGACGAAATGCTTTTGTACGCCGATTCAAAGTGGGATGCTGCGACGGGTATGTACGTAGGCGAAAACGATTATATGACGTATTCGTTGAAGATTGCGGACGGCAAAGTGGTATATATTTCGTTCTATATGGAAAGCGCGATGATGCCGGGCGTGGACGTAGTATATCAAATCGTTTACGGACAGACGGCGGCGATGCAGCTGCCTTCTCTCGACAAAGATACGCCCAATATCCCCGAAATCCCCGACGTGGACGGCGAACAGATGAAAGACGCGGCGGAGTGGAACGCGGCTTGGCAGAAGACGATCGCGGCGAGAAACCTGACGGCGGTGTATACGAGCACGTACACGACGGAAGACGGCAAGACGGAGACGGAATACGGCGTAGGTATTATTGCGGACGGCAAGCAATATGCGTATGACTACGACGATACAAACGGCTACGCATATATGTACTTGGGTGAAGTGGATGGCAAAGTGTATCAGTGGACGTCTACGGACGGCGAAAACTGGGACGTAGAGGAAGAATACCTTGATATCGATCTGATGACGTCGGGGTATATGATCGTGCGCGGCTTAAACGAAATGTTGGATTTCAGCACGGCAAAATACGAGAAAGGCTATTACGTATGCACGACTGATTGGGCGACGTTTAGGATCAAGATCGCGGACGGCTACGTGGTGGAAATTGAAATGTCGGACGAGAGTGAAGTAATGTCGTACAAAATGTCGTTCGGCGGTGCGGAAGTTGGCGAATTGCCCCCTTTGCCGCAGGAAGAAGTAATTATTGGTGAAGAGATTAAGAGTACGGGCGATTGGGCGGACGTACTTGCAAACACGGACGAACAGACGAATTTTACGTATACGGCGAACGGACGCATTTACAGAGATGACGGGAAAACGTCCATTATGACCGAGTACGTTGCGGTGGATAACGGTAAGGTGTACGTAGAGAGAGAATCTATGGTGCACAGCGGCAACGGCAGTGCCTCGGGTATGGTAGCGACCTATTACCAAGGCATTGTGGGCGGTGTTGCGTACGAGTGGCGTGATATTGGCGACGACGAGTGGTACGTGAATCAGATTGACGCGATCGATAATACGGGTATCGTAGATTTGCTCGGCTTGGGTGATTTGGATTTTGCGACGGCAAAATTCAATAGCGAAACGGGCGCATATACGTTCGATGCAGACGGCGCGGTGATCAGCGTAAGGGCGATAAAAGGGTTGATCCTTGCGGCAGAGCTGATTACGGACACAATGGAGGTCGAATATCGTTTTGTATACGGGAACGCAAGCGTAGAATTACCCCCGATGGACGGCTCGATGGGCGGCGGCAACGATACGCCCAATATCCCCGAAATCCCCGACGTGGACGGCGAACAGGTGAAAGACGCGGCGGAGTGGTCGAAGATCATTGCTAACACGAATTCGAAGACGAACTACGTAGCGGACGCGTATGCGCGTATCGTAGAAGGCGAAATCACGTTTGTGATGGACGGCTACGTCGTTTTGGACGGCAACAACTGTCTGCAATATATGGAAACGATGACGAATCAGGGCGGTATGGGGCAAGGCTCTTCGCAGTACGGCTATATGAGCAAACAGGGGAACCAAATCTATATTTGGATGTCCAGCGACGGCAAAAATTGGTCCCCAGCGGAAGTGTACGACGGTGCGTATCTGGGTAAAGCAACGGAGCTGGCGGACACAGATATTACGGCGCTCGATTTTAACAAAGCGAAATTTGACGCAGAGCAAGGCGCGTACCTGTTCGTTAGCGAAGACGGCATCAAGGTCACGATCAAGGTGGCAGGCGGATTGGTTGTCTATATTGCGGAAGAAGGCGAAAATCTTTTACAGGAATTTAGATACGCGTACGGCAACGCTGACGCAGGGGAAGTGCCCCCGATGGACGGTACGATGGGCGACGGCGGCGACGTGATCGTGCCCGAGTTGGATTGGGACGAAACGCTCGGCGACGATATCATCGGCGAAGAAGTGACGGAAGCGGAATTTGCAAACGCGATCAAGAAAACCTACGCAAGCACGAATTTTGCGGTGAAGGGGTGTGCGAACGACGACTACGGCACGGGCGTTGGCATTACTTATATCGCGGACGGCAAGATGTATAACTATACCGAATCTTTGCGTATAACGCAGGACGGGTCGAAAGAAAAAGAACAGTTCGCTATGTATATGGGTATGGTGGACGGCGTAGAATACGCATGGGTATCCTCGAACGGCGGACCTTGGGAAAGCGGATCTGCGGAAGACATTGGTTTGTCAGGGCTCACGAACGGCATGGTTTTCCAGATGTATCTTAGTTATGCGGATTATAACAAAGCGGTATTTGACGCGAAAACGGGCGCATATTTGGTTGACGTGGTGGCGGACGACGAAACGGTGACCGTTTCGATCAAGATCGTTGACGGTTATGTTGGCGCGTTCTCTTTGATTTATGCGGATATGATTCAAACGTTCGTAATTGAATACGGCACGGCGTACGTTGGCGAATTGCCTCCCGTATCGGGCGGCGGCTCGACGGGCGGTAGCGGCGACGTGGAAATCCCCGAGATGGATTGGGACGAAACGCTCGGCGACGATATTATCGGGGAAGAAGTAGACCAAGCAGGCTTTGATGAAGCAATTCAGAACACCTACGAAAGTCAAAATATGACCAGCAAACAATACGTCGATATGAGCAATATGGAAGTGGTGAGCGCAGGTTATTTTGCGGATGAAAAAATGTACAGCGTTTCAACGGTTAGCGGTCAAAACGGTGACGGTACGACGTTTACTGCTACGCAATATACCTATGCCGGCTGGGTGGACGGCGTTTCGTATGCTTGGATGTCGATGGACGGTAGAAACTGGAATACGATGAAGGGCGAAGAATGCGGTTTGGTCGGTTATGAAAACGGCGCGTATTTCAGCAGATATTTGGCAGAATTCAACTACGGTAGCTGCACGTTTGACGAAAAGACGGGTGCGTACGTTTTGAATACGCCGGACGATTCGTACCAGGCGATTAAAATTACGCAAGGCAAGGTTTGCGCAATTATTTACGTTATGAAAAGCGAAATGACGAATAGCGACGGTACGACTTCGCAAACGACAACGGTAGAACGTTGCGTAATTGAATACGGCACGGCGTACGTTGGCGAATTGCCCCCCGTATCGGGCAGCGGCTCGACGGGCGGTAGCGGCGACAGCACCGAAGAACCCTCGAATGACGAGTGGGATTTGGCGTTTGAAAACTTGCTCTCGGGTAGAAATTATTCGATGAAACAAATACAGGACGTTGCTTATTACGACGGCTCGAAAGCGATGGAATATATTTCGGCGATTAAGTTAACGGAGTATGCCATAGAGGAAGAAAGCGAGTTAAGAACGAGCGACGAAGAGGGCGATCATATAGAGATCGCGCGCAACGTTTGGACGAACGAAAACGGCGTCGATTATGAATATACGTACAATATGGAGACGGGCATTTGGGAAAAGGCAGAATCGAGCAATACGGTGGAAGACATATTCCAAAATATACACTCGATGTTTAGCATATTCGCAAAAATGTACGACGCGATGGAGTGGAACGCAAACGACGGCTGTTTCTATGCAGCGGAATACGCGTTGGGAGCGAACGCCCTTTACAACGTGCAAATCGTCATCGGAAACGGCAACGTGCAGCGTATTTCCTATGATATGAGATATGACGAATACGAAGGCACGATGCGCATCGATCTGTACGATTACGAGTGTACGGAAGTGACGATCCCCACGGAAGGCCAAGGGGATAGCGGCAACGGCGACAACAGCGGCGACGTAGAAATCGGCGGTGACGTGGAAATCCCCGTTGTCGGCGGACGGCACGAGCCAAACGCGCTATACCTATTGCGGCAATATCGACGGCAAAAATTACGTTTGGAGCTCTAAAGACTCTGCGAATTGGTACAACTATGAAAACGGCGACGCGATTGATCTGGACGGCGCGTGGATGATCGACGAAATGTTCTCTTTTGTGTACGAAACGGATACGGTTGTTTATGACGAAGCGGAAAACGCGTTCTGTTATACGATAGGCGAAACGATGATGGTGTATGTCGGCATTGAAAACGGCAGAATTTCGAGAATCAGAACGATCACGAGCGAACAGGACGGCGACAGCATGATCGTAGCAATAGAAGAATATACGTTTACCTATGGCGACGCATACGTTGGCGACCTGCCTGAACTGAAATAACAAATAAAATTTTGATAAAAATAAAAAGGAGATACAACTTATGAAAATGTTCAAAAAGACAACGCTTTTGGCTTTGGCTTTGGGCGTAGTAGGCACGCTTGGGTTGGCGGCTTGCGGTGGCGGCGATAAGGGCGGCACGGACAACGGCAACGCAAAGGGCGAACAGGTGACCTTGGAACAATGGACGGCGGCGATGACGGCGTCGTACGCAGCGGATAACGTGACGGCAAACGTGACGGTATCGGCAGCTTTCACGGAAGAAGGAATGACGATGGGCGGCTCGGCAACGGGTGCTATCAAGATTGCAAACGACGTAATCTACGAAGCAATGTCCTATACCGAATCGATGGGCGAGTTGTCCTATACGTACACGGACGAAACGTTTATTATCAACGAAGACGGCACGTATTACGAGTGGTATAAGGATAGCATCGACACGCTCGAATGGGTGACGCAAGAATATTGGGATTCTGACAGTCCCTATTTCTCCACGACGCTCGGCGGATACGTTTTGAGAGAGTATATGGGTTCGGTAGAGAGCAGCATTGCGATCTATGACAGATTTGAATACAACGCGAGCACGGGCGAATACACTGCTACGGACAGCAGCGAGGGCGAATCGATGACGATCAGCGTGAAGATTGCGAACGGCAAGCTCTATACGTTGGAAACTAAATACGTGGAAGGCGACGAATACGAAACGATGAAGATCGTGTTCACGAACTACGGCACAACGACGATCGGTAAATTGCCCAACGGCGAAGAAGCTGGCGGCGGCGAAGAAGAGTCTTCCGCGCCTTCGCAGGGCGGCGGCGAAGAAGTGTCTTCCGCACCTTCGCAGGGCGGTAGCGAAGAAATCGGCGGCGGTGAAGAAGTCGATTTCGTGATGCCCGAATTTGATTTTGACAACACGCTCGGCAACGACATCGTTGGCGCACAGGTATCGACGGACGAATTGTCGGCGGCGATTGACAAGGCGTTGGCGGCTACGAATTTCACGATGAAAGGGCACAGCTTTGTAGAGGGCGGCAGATCGTTGGTGCAATCGAACGTGGCGAACGGCAAGAGCTATAACGTGACGAGAGCAACCTATCCTACGACGGAAGGCGAGACGGAAACGACGGAACTGCATATGATCGTTGGCGAAGTGGACGGCACGGCGTATGCGTGGATGTCCTTTGACGAAGAGAACTGGGATTGTGAACTTGCTGACGAAGTTGTGGTTGGCGGCTGGCAAAACGGCAGCGACGTATTCGGCGATTATTTGAGTATGTTCAAGATGCTTACTCCCACGTTCGACCAGAGCACGGGTGCATATTCGGTGTCCGTGGAAGGGATGACGGTTTCGATCAAGATCGTGAACGGCGCAGTGAAGATGATCCATCTGGAAACGACGGATATGTATATCACGGAAGTGATCGAATTTGGCAACGCGGTGAATTTCAAATTGCCCCCTGTGACCATCGGCGGTGAAGGCGGTGAAGGCGGCAACGAAGACGGTCCGTCCGCTCCCGAAGTTGGCGGCGAAGTTGTCGTTCCCGACGGTGAACAGGTGAACAAGGAAACTTGGGACGCAGCGATCAAAGAAACGATGGCGGCGACGAATTTTTCGATTCAAGCGCAGATGCTCGCGTATCTGGAAGGTCGCGACGAGCTGATTATGGATGGCTCGATGGTGGTGCAGGTTGCTGATAACAACGGGTATTACGTGCAAAAGATGAGCATAGATGGCAATAAATCCACGCGATACAGCTATATGGGTACGGTGGACGGCAAAACGTACAACTGGAGCTCTGCGGACGGCGAAAACTGGGAATGTTCGGAAATGTCCTATCAGGAAGTCAACGGTGCGTGGTTCTTGGAAGAAATGTTCCCTGCGGATATGACTTTTGAGAACGTGACGTTTGTAGAAGAGATGGGCGCGTACAGATACGTTGGCGAAGAGGAAACGGTCACGATCGGTTTCAAAGACGGCAAGTTGGCGTTTGTAATTCAGGAATACACGGCTTACACGCCGTATGGCAACTGTGACGAGCGCGACGTTTGGGTGCTCACCTACGGTGACGCAAGCGTGAAGTTGCCCCCTGTACAGGTCGGCGGCGACAATACGGACAACAACACGCAGATCGGCGGCGGCGCTACGGACGATGGCGGTGTGCCCGACAACAAAGTTGAAGTGATGGGCTAATATCGTTTGAGCGAAAGTAAAAACGGGTATAAACAATGCGGAGCACATTTTGCTCCGCATTTTTCTCTCTTTTTTATATAAAAAAAGAGAAAAAGGGCTTGAAAAATACAAAAATATCTGCTATAATGGTATAACCCGTAAAACGGGCAAACGAAAACGCGCCAAAATCGGGCGCAAAAGGGGATAAAGATATGCTCAGTATGACGGGGTACGGAAAAGGGGAATATGCGGAAGGCGGCTTGGAGCTGACCTGCGAGATCAAGACGGTGAACAACCGTTATTTGGACGTCTCGATCAAAGCACCGCGTATCTTCGCTGCGTACGAAGACGTTATCCGTACTACGATCCGTAAAAAGCTCACGCGCGGCCACGCGGATCTGTTCATTTCGTTCAAGGACAAACGCGAACGTCCTACGTCGCTTGCCGTGGATATTCCGCTCGCAAGTTCGTACGTGGCGGCGGCAAAGGCGCTTAAAGAGCAATTTCCCGATCTGCCCGACGACGTGACGCTCTCGTCCGTGCTCCGCTATCCCGAAGTGCTCAAACAGGAAGACAGCGTTAGCCTTGACGAAGAGATGACGAAGGCGCTGGATATTGCGTTGAATATGGCGCTCGACAAGCTCAACGAAATGCGTGCCGTGGAAGGGGAGAAGTTAAAGGAAGATATGCTCTCTCGCGTCGCGACGATTGAGAATTTGGTGGACGAAATTTCCGCTCGTGCGCCGATGATCGCGCAGGAATACCGCGAAAAACTCACCGCTCGCGTGCAGGAATATTTGGCAGAGGCGAAAATCGACGAGAGCCGCATTTTGACCGAAGTCGCCGTGTTTACGGACAAGAGCAATATCGACGAAGAGCTCACCCGTCTTCGTAGTCATATCGAGCAATTCCGCTCCATCGCGACGGAAGGAATTGTGGGCAGAAAACTCGACTTTTTGGTGCAGGAATTTAACCGCGAAGCGAATACGACCTGTTCGAAGAGCAACGACGTGACGATTACGCGCGCAGGATTAGCGCTGAAAAACGAGATCGAAAAGATCCGTGAACAAGTGCAAAATCTCGAATAAGGAGCAAGGACGATGAAAAACAAGCTGCTGGTGATCTCCGGTCCGTCGGGGGTAGGCAAAGGTACGCTCGTCAAGGCGTTGAAGGCGCGCCGCGCCGACGTTGTGGAATCGATTTCTTGCACCACGCGCTCGCCACGCACGGGTGAAACGCACGGCAAGGAATATTTCTTTTTAACGAAAGAAGAATTTTTGCGCCGCATCGAGGAGAACGATTTTTTGGAATATGACGAGCATTTTGGCAATTATTACGGCACGCCGAAGAGCTTTGTGCGGCAAATGCTGCAAGAAAAATCGGTGATTTTGGAGATCGACGTAGTAGGGGCTTTGAACGCGAAAAAGGCGATTCCCGAGAGCGTTTTGATAATGATCGCGCCGCCGTCTGTGGACGAGCTGAAACGCCGTTTGATAGGACGGGGCACGGAAACGCACGAGGCGATCGAAAACCGCCTTTCGCGGCTGGAATACGAGCTGTCGCAGCAGGATAAATACGATTACGTCGTTATCAACGACGAGCTGGAACGTGCGCTGGGCGAGCTGGAACGTATTCTCGACGCTGACTAAAAAACGATAAAAAACACAGAATAAGGAGTGTAAAAATATGATTAATGAACCTTCGGTAGATGCAATGATCCGTAAACTTGGTACGGAAGAAGAACCTATCAGCCGTTATGCGCTGTGCACGATCGCGGCGAAACGCGCCCGTCAGATTATTGAAACGGAGCGCAACCTTGGCGTGCACGATTCGACGGGCAAGGACAAAGAATTGCTTGCCGCTTGCAAAGATATTGCAGACGGTAAGGTGATCGTTGCAAAGGACTAAAAAATAGCCTCGCTCGCGAGGCATTTTTTAATGAATTGCAACGCAGTTGCGTGAATTGTTTTTAGCAAAACGTGAATTGCGCCCAAAGGGGCGCGTGAATAGCAAAGCTATGCTTTGCGTTGTGGTAAGATTGTAAATAGGTCATAGCGAGCCGTTTTGCGAGATTACCGCACTTCGCTTGCGCTCCGTTCGTAATGACAGACGCAAAAACGGCAGATATGCCAGCGGTGGCTCACCGTCAAAGCACGGTCGATTACGTACTCAAACCAACGTGGGGTGCATACACACACGTGGAAGAGATAGTAAGATATGCCAGCGGTGGCTCACCGTCAAAGCACGGTCGATTACGTACTCAAACCAACGTGGGGTGCATACACACACGTGGAAGAGATAGTAAGATATGCCAGCGGTGGTTCACCGTCAAAGCACGGTCGATTACGTACTCAAACCAACGTGGGGTGCATGCACCCACGTGGAAAGGATAGTAAAACATGCCAGCGGTGGCTCACCGCAACGACGACGCAGCCGTCAAATCACGAAAACCATAGGTTTTCAATTCACGAACGCACAGCGTTCAAATCACGAAAGGCAACGCCTTTCAAATCATTTTCTAAGGGTGGCGTATGATCGCAGAAGTTATCGTCGATATTGCGGCGAGTGAAACGGACAAAATTTTCGATTATCTGTGCGACGACAGCGTAGTCGTTGGCAGCCGCGTTCGCGCGCCTTTTGGCGGCAAAACATTGCCCGGGTTCGTGATGCGTATCAAGGCGACGTCCGATTATCCCTTGGAAAAACTGAAAAAAGTCCAGCCCTGCCCTGACGAGTTGCCTGCGCTCAATGCGGAGTGTTTGGCGCTCGCAGAAAAGTTGGCGGCGAGATACCGCGTGCCCAAGGCATTGACGCTCAGGCTGTTTTTGCCGTCCGAAATGCGGACGGGCAAAGTGCGTGAGCTGACGAAGAATTACGCGGCGTTGGCGGTGGATTTTGCGGAGATGAAATTCTCCAAGAACGCAAAAAATCAGCTGGGCGCGGCAGAATATTTACGGGATAACGGCAAGAGCGAGTGTGCGTTTTTGAATAATCTATTTCCCGGCGGCGTAGCCGCGCTCGAAAAAAAAGGGTACGTCAAGATCACGAAAGAACAGATTTTGCGCGATCCGTACAAGAACGTAGAGAGCGAGAGCGTGGAACGAACGCTCACCGCCGATCAGCAGCGCGCGGTGGATACGGTGAATACGGACAGCCGCACCGTACAGCTCATCCACGGCGTCACGGGCAGCGGAAAAACGGAGATTTATCTCACGCTGATTGCACAGCAATTAAAAAAGGGCAAGACGTCCATTTTTCTCGTGCCTGAAATTTCGCTCACGCCGCAGATGCTCTCCCAGCTCCGCGCGCGGTTTGGTCGGAACGCGGCGATTTTGCACAGCGGACTGTCCGCAGGCGAGCGGTTTGACGAGTGGTGGCGGCTGCGTACAGGCGAAGCGAAGATCGCGATCGGCGCGCGCAGCGCGGTATTTGCGCCCTTAGAAAATTTGGGCGTGATCATCATCGACGAAGAACACGAATCTAGCTATGCTAGTGAAACTTCGCCTCGCTACAATACCTTTGACGTGGCTTTGCTGCGTGCAAAGCGGAACGCTTGCAAGCTGGTGTTGGGCAGCGCGACGCCTGCCGTGGATACCTACAAGCGCGCGAAGGAAGGGGAATTTTCGCTAATTCGTCTGGAAAAGCGCATCAACAAACGCCCGTTGCCCGAGATTATTATTGCGGATATGCGCCGTGAAGTGCGCCGCGGAAATAATTCGGCGTTTTCGGGCGCGCTCAAAGAAGAGATAGAAAAATGCCTTGCGGCGGATAAGCAGGCAATTTTATTCTTAAACCGCCGTGGGTATTCGCAAACGGTGATTTGCAAGGAGTGCGGCTACGTTGCAAAATGTCAACAATGCGACGTTTCGCTCACCTATCACCGCGATGAAAATTGCCTGAAATGCCACTACTGTGGCACGAAATACAATATGCTTTCCGCCTGTCCGGAGTGCGGCGGCGTGAAACTTTCGTATGCAGGTACGGGCACGCAAAGGGTAGCGGCGGAGTTGCAAAAGCTGTACCCTGCGGCGCGGATTTTGCGTATGGACAACGACACGACGAGCGGCAAGGAAGGGCATTATAAAATCCTGAAAGCCTTTGGCGAGCATAAGGCGGATATTCTCGTAGGTACGCAGATGATTGCAAAAGGGCACGATTTCCCGTCCGTCACGTTGGTGGGGATTTTGGACGCAGATATGAGTCTGCATTTTTCCGATTATCGGAGCGGCGAGCGTACGTTTCAGCTCTTAACCCAAGTGGCAGGGCGCAGCGGCAGAGCGGAAGAGAAAGGCAAGGTCGTTTTGCAGACGTTCGATCCCGAAAACGAAGTGTTGCGGTTTGCGACGGCGTACGATTACGCAGGGTTTTACGAGAACGAGATTTCCCTGCGCGCAGCAATGCAATTTCCGCCCTTTTCCAAGATCGTACGCGTGTTGGTCACGGGCGAGGACGATAAAAAGACGATCGAAACTTTGCGCGAAATATACGTGGAGCTGGAAAAGCTCTACACGGAGCAGAGCGAAAAATTCCTGTTCTTTAACAAAATGCGCGCGCCGATCAAACGCATACAGAACAAACACCGCTATCAGGTATTAATGCGGCTGTCGGACACGTCCGTTTTGCCGTTGATTTACGATATTTGTGCGAACGCGCGAAATCGGGACGTGGTGGTGGCGGTGGAAGAAAACCCCACGAATTTGAGTTAAACGCATATATGCGTCGCAATACGGCGTCAGGCTTGTGTTTTTCCTTGCTCGTGTACGAAAAGTTAAAACCGATTAGGAGTAAAAATTATGGCAATTAGAAACGTTGTGCAGGTCGGCGACGACGTGTTAAGACAAAAATGTTTCCCCGTGGAAGAATTTGACGAAAAGCTGTGGAAACTTTTAGACGATATGAAAGAAACGGTAAAAAAGGAAGACGGGGCAGGGCTTGCCGCGCCGCAGGTGGGCGTATTGCGCCGCTTGGCGGTAGTCGACGTAGAAGAAGGATATTTTGAGTTCATCAATCCCGTCATCGTTTCCCAAAAAGGGGAGCAGAGCGGCTGGGAAGGCTGTCTGTCCGTCCGCGGCAAGAGCGGTATCGTTTCCCGTCCGATGAAAGTGACGGTGGTCTATCAAGACAGAAACGGCGAAAAGCAGACGGTCAAGGCAAAAGGTTTTTTTGCACGTGCGATCTGTCACGAGCTCGATCATCTCGACGGGATTTTGTATATAGACAAAGCGGTGCACATCGAGAAAGCCTAAACGACGTATCTGCGTCGCATTTCAGCGTTGCGGCTCGGTCACGTACTACTCGGTACGCTCCCTCGCCGCGCCTTGAACTGCTCGCAGCTCCGCCGTTTTAACTCGACCGAACGTGCGTAGAGCACGGGCATTGTCGCAACGATCACGTACTACTCGGTACGCTTCTATTGCGGCTTCGCGTATCGCTCGCAGCTCCGCACACGGTCGATTACGTGTTCAAACCAATGTGGGGCGCGTACATACACGTGGAAAAGATAGTAAGATATGCCAGCGGTGGCTCACCGCAACGACGGCGTAGTCGTCAAATCACGAAAGCCGTAGGTTTTCAATTCACGAACGCACAGCGTTCAAATCACGAAAAACAAAGTTTTTCAAATCACTTTTTTTGCCAGGAGCAAACAATGAAAATCGTCTTTGCAGGCACGCCCGATTTTGCGGTAGCCCCTTTGAAAAACATCATAGAAAACGGCTACGAGGTCGTCGGCGTGATTACGCAGCAGGATAAGCCGCAGGGAAGAAAGGCAATTTTAACGCCGCCCCCTGTAAAAACGTTTGCACTCGCGCATAATATTCCCGTGTTGCAGCCCGAAAAAATCCGTGACGAGATCGAGAACGTAAAAGTGCTCGGTGGCGAGCTTTTGGTCACGTGTGCATATGGGCAAATTTTAACGCAGGCGGTTTTGGATTGTTTCCCCAAGGGCGTGTGGAATATCCACGCAGGGCTGTTGCCGCAATACCGCGGCGCTTCGCCTATACAAAGCTGTATTATCAACGGCGAAACAACGACGGGCGTTTCGATTATGAAAACGGAGCTGGGCTTGGACAGCGGCGACGTGTTATGCGTGGAAGAAACGCCGATTTCGCCCACGGAAACGTACGGCGAGCTCTCCGAGCGTCTTTCCGTGCTCGGCGCAAAATTGATCGTGCAGGCGTTGGCGGCGATCAAGGGTGGAAAGTACACGTTGACGGCGCAGGCGACGGACGGCGTGCAGGTCGTTCGCAAGATCAACAAAGAACACGCGAAAATAGACTTTAATCGCCCTGTAAACGAGATTGTGAACTTGGTTCGGGGTATGAACCCTGCGCCCGTCGCCTACGCGATTTTGGGCGAAAACAAGCTGAATATTTACCGCGCGGAACGCGCCGTATTGACGGACGAAGAAAACGCGGCGTTTGGTTTTGCGGCAATCGGCGAAGTGCTTTCCGACAAGCCCAAACGGGGGTTGCTGGTCAAATGCGCGGATGGCGCGATCAAGCTGACGGAAGTGCAATTATCGGGCGGCAAGCGTATGTCGGGGGGAGATCTTCTCAACGGCAGAAAGGTGCAGAAAGGACAGGTGTTTACATGCTGACGAACCCCGTTTACGATCCCTTTCAAATTTTGACGAAAATCTATTCGGACGGCGCGCACGTAAAGCAGGCGATTGCGGACACGTACATAGAAGAACAGTACCGTTCGCGGACGGTAAAAATCGTGTACGGCGTGCTGGAAAACGATCTTTATTTTGATTATTGTATTCGCTTTTACGCGCCCAAAGCGCCAAAGCTTGCCGTTAGAACGATTTTGAAAATTTCGTTGTATATGCTGCTCTATATGGAAAAAAAGCGGTATATGATCACCGATTGCGCGGTAGATCTTTGCAAGAAACTGGGCAAGAGCGGCGTGAGCGGTTTTGTCAACGCCTTTTTGCGCCGTTTTGATAAAAACGCGGTGGATAGCGCGTTGCCCAAGGGCGTGCAAGGCAAGGCGATCGCCCTGTCCTATCCGCAGTTTGCTCTGGAAATGCTGCAAAAGGAATATGGCGAGCGAGCGGAAAAAATTGCGGCGGCAAAGAGCGGCGGCGTATCCGTGCGTTTTGTGTCGGGCGCGGAGAACTATGTGCAAAAGTCGCACGTAAAAACGCCGTTCGACGGCAATTACATCTTTGAAAATTTCGTACGTGACGAAGGGTTTGATAAGGGCGAATACACCTTTCAATCGGTGGGCAGTATCGCCATTTGCGACTGCGTTTCGCCTTGCGATAGCCTGCTCGATTGCTGTGCCGCGCCGGGCGGTAAATCGGTGCTACTGGCAGCAAAATGCGGACACGTTACGTCCTTTGAATTGCACGAACACAGGGTAGAGCTGATCACGCAATACAAGCGGCGTATGGGCGTGGAAAATATCACCGAGCTGCAAAAGGATAGCGCGGCGTTTGATGAAAAATACGAAGAGAAATTCGACGCGGTGCTGTGCGATGCGCCCTGTTCGGGCTATGGCACGATCAGCGAAAATCCCGACATAAAGCTGTTTAGAAAAAAGGAAGATTTTGCGGCGCTTGCCAAAACGCAACGCTCGATTTTGGATACGGTTTGCCGCTACGTGAAAAAGGGCGGTGCGCTCTATTATTCCACTTGTTCGCTTTTTCAATGCGAAAACGACGAAACGGTGGGCGCGTTTTTGAAAAATCACCCCGATTTTGTTGTGGAAGAATTGCAAAGTCCGCTTGCGCACGATATAAAAAAATACGGATTGCAATTTTTGCCTGATACCGCCTATGGGGCTGGTTTCTACGTTTCAAAATTAACGAGAAAATTATGAAAAAAATTCTGCAAGATTTAACCTATGCCGAGCTGGAAGAGCTAATTCTTTCGCTCGGTGAAAAAAAATTCCGTGCAAAACAGCTGTACGAAGGGCTGATGCAGGGCAAGACGATCGACGGGATCACTTCGCTTTCCAAGGCGTTCAAAGAACGGCTGCAAGAAGAGTACGAGAACGAGCCTGTGAAGATCAAAGAAGTCTTTTATTCGGCGGACGGCACGGAAAAATATCTCTTTGAATACGCCGACGGTAATCTCGTCGAGGGCGTTTTGATGAAGTATAAATACGGCTATACACAATGCGTTTCTACGCAGGTGGGCTGTCGTATGGGCTGTAAATTTTGCGCGTCCACTTTGGGCGGTTTGATTCGCAATCTGACGGCAGGCGAGATTTTGTCGCAGATTTTGGTGGTCAATGCGCTGCACAAAAACGACGTTGTGGGACAGGGTAAAGAAGCGCGCGCCGTCACCAACGTTGTCTTGATGGGCAGCGGTGAGCCGCTGGATAATTACGACGAAGTGCTGCGCTTTTTACGCAATATCACGGCGGAAGGGGGCTTGTGCATCAGCGCGCGGAATATTTCCCTTTCCACCTGCGGCATTGTGCCGAAGATGTATCGGCTCGCCGACGAGGGGATTCCCTTAAATCTCACCGTTTCCCTGCACGCGACGGACGATGAAACGCGTGCGCGCACGATGCCCGTTGCCAAAGCGTACAAAATCGCTGAAATATTAAAGGCGTGCGAATATTATTTTCAAAAAACGGGCAGAAGATATTATTTTGAATACACATTGATTGCAGGAGAAAATTGCGACGAAACGCACGCGAGAGCGCTCGTCGAGCTGCTCAAAGGTAAGCCTTGCCACGTCAATCTGATCCGCCTGAACGAAGTGAAGGAACGCGATCTCAAAGCGCTGGGGGACAAGGACGCCTATCGGTTTTTAGGAATGCTGGAAAAGGGCGGTTTATCCGCGACGCTCCGCCGCCAAATCGGCGTGGATATCGGGGGTGCGTGCGGACAGCTCCGTGCGAGTTATCTGGAAAATTAAAAGGAGAAAACATATGAAAAACGTTAAAATTGCGCCGTCTATTTTGTCGGCGAACTTTGCAAAAATGGGCGAAGAAGTGCAATCTTTGGAACAATGCGGTGCGGACGTCGTGCATTGCGACGTGATGGACGGCGTGTTCGTCAATAACATCACCTTCGGGATTAAAATGGTGGAAGATCTGCGGAAAATTACGACGTTGCCTCTCGATTGCCATTTGATGATTGTGCATCCCGAAAAGTACGTAGAGCGTTTTGCCAAGGCAGGTGCGGATATTATCACCGTGCATTACGAAGCGTGCCAAGACAATCTCAAAGAAGTGTTGGAGCTTATCAAATCGACGGGGGTAAAATGCGGCGCGGTCATCAATCCCGACACGCCCGTGGACAAAATTCGCGACGTAATTTTGCTGTGCGATATGGTGCTGGTCATGAGTGTATTCCCTGGGTTTGGCGGACAGAAATTTATTCCGTCGGCGTTGGATAAGCTGCGCGAAATCCGCGCGATTATCGACGAGAGTGGAAAGGACATCGATCTGGAAATCGACGGCGGCGTGACGGCGGAAAACGTGGAAGAAATCAAGGCGGCAGGCGCAAACGTTATCGTCGCAGGCAGCGCCGTATTTAAGGCAGCGGATCGCGCGGCAATGATCGCGAGCTTAAAGGCGTAAAAGTGAAACGGAGCTTTGTAAAAAACAAAGCTCCGTTTTGATATAAAAAGGGATAGTGGACAAAGCAAAAAGCCGACTGCAAAATCGCAGTCGGCTTTTAAGCACGTTTCAGTAAAAGCGGAGAATTATTCAGCGTCCGCTTTTTTAAGGGTTCTAATGCATCTAGCGCAAACGTAGCCGTTCATTTCCTTGCCGTCTTCTACGTAAGAAATTTTCTGTACGTTTACCTTGAACGTTCTTCTCGTCTTACGGTTGGAGTGGCTCACGTTGTTCCCCGATGCTTGACCTTTACCGCAAATATTGCATACTCTCGACATATTAACACCTCCGTTTGGGTATAAATTTTCCGTGGTTTATCGCCTGTTTTACTGCGCAAAAAAACCTGCTGATCAAAACAAGCATAAATAATATAGCATTTTTATTTGGAAAAAGCAATCAAAAATGAGCCAGAAAACGAAAAAAAACGAAAAAATAAAAAAATCTTGGAAAAGTACTTGCAAAATACGGGCAAATAGTGTAAAATAAAAAGGAACTTGGAGAAAGAGATATGTCACTTGTCACAAACAACGCTTACGGAAAAATATCTACGTCCGCCCTTGCGATCAGCAAGGTGGCTTCGCGTACGGCAATGGAATCGTACGGCATCGTCGAGATGGCAGGCAAAAAGGCGGGCGGTTTTCAGGCTGTCTTCAAAAGACGTAAGGGCGGCAAGGGCATTAAGGTCACCTTCTCCGCAAACCGCATTATCGTGGACGCGTACGTCGTAATCAAATACGGCGTTTCTATCACCGCAATCGCGGAATCGCTGAAAGAAGCGATCAAGTACAGAGTGGAAACTTTTACGGGTATGATTGTGGAAACGGTGAACGTCAACGTTGTGGGGGTAAAACTGTAAACTATCTGCGCGGACGATATTTTCGTCTTGCGCTTTTTGCGTGCGTGCGGCTTGTTTTTTCGCGGAAAAACGCGAGGGAAAGCGCGTGCGAAGCAACGGAACTCCTTCCATATATTTATACTAATCGGGCGCATCTTTGCTTTTCTTCGTTTGCGCCGTCCGTTGCTTTGTCCTGCAAAGCCAAAGTCATCGCTTTGACAGGCAGAAAAAATGATTATAAGGAGCATGAAAAATGCATAAAACGATAAATAGTACCGAATTTCGGAAGATGATATTGGTCGGCGCAAAACAGCTGGAAATTAACCGTGCAAAGGTGGACGCGCTTAACGTTTTCCCCGTGCCCGACGGCGATACCGGTACGAATATGTCTTTGACAATGCAATCTTGCGTGAAGGAATTGACCGCTTGTCAATCGAGCGCTTTTCCCGAGGTTTGCGACAGTATTTCCAAGGGTGCTTTGAAAGGCGCGCGCGGTAATTCGGGCGTTATTTTATCCCAGATTTTGAAGGGTATTTGTTCGGTTATCCGCAAGGAAGAAAAAGAAGTGGACACCAAGACGTTTGCAAAGGCGCTGGAGTCTGGTACGAAAGTGGCGTACGGCGCGGTTTCCGTGCCTAAAGAAGGTACGATTCTCACCGTGATCCGCATGATGAGCGAATATGCAGGCAAGGCGGCGTCCAAGAAAAAGAATTTTGAAGAATTTTTTGAAGACGTTATCAAAGAAGGCGACAGAGCTTTGGCGCTTACGCCCGAACTGTTGCCCGTTTTGAAAAAAGCAGGCGTAGTCGATTCGGGCGGCGTTGGTCTTATGGTCATTATCAAGGGGTTCCTTGCAGCGCTCACGGGCGAAGAAGTGGCAGAGAGTAATTATGCGGAGATCGACGAATCGGCTGATGCGGATTTTGGCGACAATTCTGCTGTTTTGTCGATGGATATCGGCGATATTCAGTACGCATACTGCACCGAATTTTTCATTATCAATTTGAAGAAGAGCACGACGCTTTCTATGATTGACCGTCTGCGTGAAAAGCTGATGGCGATTGGCGACAGCGTAATCTGTATCGGTGATTTGGAACTCGTTAAAGTACACGTGCACACCAACCAGCCGGGCAAAGCGCTCACCTACGCGCTCGAACTTGGCGAACTCGAACGGCCGAAGATCGAGAATATGTTGGAACAGAACCGCCAGCTGAAAGCAAAGCTGGAAGCGGAAAAGAAAGAAATGGGTATGCTCGCGATTTGTACGGGCGCAGGTCTTTCCGAGATTTTCAAGGATTTGTCCGTGGATCGCATCATCGAAGGCGGTCAAACGATGAACCCTTCCGCCAGCGATATTGCTAGCGCGGCGCAGAAGATCAACGCAGAGCACGTCTTCGTATTCCCCAACAACAAGAACATTACGTTGGCGGCAGAACAGGCGAAAAACCTTGTTGAAAACAAGACTTTGCACGTAATTCCCACCAAAAACGTACCGCAGGGCTTTGCCGCTGCGCTGGAATTTAACCCCGAGGCAACCGCCGAAGAGAATAAGACGAATATGATTCACGCACTCGATAACGTGAAAGTAGGACAGGTCACCTACGCCGTTCGTAATACGTCGCTCAACGGGTTCTCCATCAAGGAAGGGGACATTATCGGTCTGGACGATAAGAAGATTTTGGCGAAATCGCAGTCGCTCGAAGACGCGGTGTTAAGGCTGATTGCAAAGATGAAGGAAGATTTCCATCAGGTCATCACGCTGTACTACGGCGAGGACGTGAAGGAAGAAGAGGCAGAGGCGCTCTGTGAACAGATCGCGGAGAAATATCCCGATTGCGACGTGGATTTCCATAACGGCGGTCAGTCTGTTTACTACTATATTCTGTCCTTGGAATAATTGCATAAAACAGAGAAATTGCGCATAATTATACAAAAATGTGGAAAAATACGGGAGAGGCGGCGGAGTCTTTCCCGTTTTTACTTTGGACGGCGCGCCGCGCCGCAGATAGAGAAAAGCAACGCAAAAATAGACGCGAACTAGGCACAAAAGGCGCACAAAATAGGACAAACACAAAGCAAAAAGGTAGGCGTATGAAACTTTCGTTGTTGCGTTCAATCGGAGAGAAACGCGAAAAGGATTTTAATAAAATAGGGATTGCGAGCGTACGGGAGTTGGTGCGTTTTTATCCGCGCGCCTATCTTGATCTCACCGAGCGTTCGTCCTTGAAAAATGCCTATCACAACGACGTGGTTTTGGTGGCGTGCGAGGTGACGAGGGTGACGCCCGTTTCGTACGGCAACCGCAAAAAAATGATCAAGGCGTTTTGTTCGCAGGACGGCTTTCCGTTCACCGTCGTTTGGTTTAATCAGCCGTATATCGTGCAGAAATTAAAGGTGGGCGAATATCTGTTTTACGGGCGCGTGAGCAACAAATTCGGGCAGGTTTCGCTGGTCAATCCTACCTTTGAGCCGCTGGATAAAAACTATCGTCTAAAAGGGATTGTGCCCGTGTATTCGCTGGGGGGAAAGCTGTCGCAAAAGGTGGTGCGCTCGGCGGCGCGCGAAGCGCTGCAAAAGACGGATTTGGAGAGCGTGATTCCGTGGCAGATTTTGAAAAAATACGACGTGCCGCCCCTCGATCGGGCGTTTTACGAGATCCATAATCCTATCTCCCACAAATCGATTGCGGACGCGAGCGAGCGCATCGCGCTGGAAGAGTATTTCACGCTCATTTCCGCGTTCAAGCTCATCAAGGGTGGAAAGGAAGAAGTTCGTTTGCATAATTATACAGTGACGGCGGCGGACGTAAAGGCGTTTTCGCGGCGGTTTGGTTTTGAATTTACGGACGGGCAAAAACGCGCGGTGAACGACGTGTTCGATAATTTGCGCGCGCCCACGCGTATGAATAGATTGCTGCAAGGGGACGTGGGCAGTGGTAAAACGGCGGTGGCGCTCTGCGGTATTTTTATGGCGGTCAAGAGCGGTTTTGCGGCGGCGTATCTCTCCCCGACAGAAGTTCTTGCCGAGCAAAACTATCACGTTTTGCAAAAATATTTCCCCGAGTATAAGGTGGGATATTTGGCAGGGGGCATGACGGCGAAGGAAAAACGGGAGATGAAAGCGGCGCTCAAAAACGGCGAGATCGATATTTTGTGTGGCACGCACGCGATTTTACAGGGGGACGTGGAAATCCCGAAGCTCTCGTTTATCGTCTGCGACGAGCAGCACCGTTTTGGCGTGGCGCAACGCAACGCGTTGGCGGAGAAGGGCGTGGGAACGGATATGCTGGTAATGAGCGCGACGCCGATTCCCAGAACGCTTTCTTTGATTTTTTACGGGGATTTGGACGTGACGACGATCCCCGACAAACCCAAAGCCCGTCAGGAAATTTCGACGAGCATTATTCCCGAAAGCAAGTATGACGATATGCTTTCCTACGTGCAAAGAGAGACGGCGGCTGGTAAGCAGGCGTACTTTGTTTGCGCGAAAATCGACGATGATGAAGAGGGTAGCATCATCAGCGTGACGGAGTTGTACGACGAGCTGAAAAACCGTTTGCCGACGGTGCGTTTTGCGCTGCTGCACGGGCGTATGAAAGAGAAGGAAAAGACGGAGATTATGGCGGCGTTCAAGCGCCGCGAATACGACTGTTTGGTGTCCACGACGGTCATTGAAGTGGGCGTGGACGTGCCCAACGCGACGATGATGATTATCTACAATGCGGAGCGTTTCGGTCTGTCGCAGCTGCATCAGTTGCGCGGCCGCGTAGGCAGAGGCGCGGAAAAAAGCTACTGTTTTCTGTTGATGGGGGCGGAGAGCGACACCGCGAGAGAGCGTTTGCTCACGCTCAAAAACAACACCGACGGGTTTAAGATTGCGGAAAAGGATTTGGAGATGCGCGGCAGCGGTGATTTCTTCGGCACGCGGCAGTCGGGCAAAATGCTGACGGACATCAAAAACCTGAAATATCCAACGAGCGTAATTTTTATGGCAAAGAGGCTGTCTGACGACGCGTTCGAGGGGCAATACGACGACGAAAAATTGCGTGAGGCGGCGCTGCAAAAATACGAGAGCCTGAAAGACGTTGTGCTGAACTGACGGAGGAAAGGCGCATCGCGCAAGGACGTGGAAAGGATTTTGCGCCAAAAGGAGATATTTTCAAGGGAAAAGGGCGAAAAACGGTGTATTTTCAGTGAAAAAATTGCAAAAATCGGCAAAAAATTTTTCGACGGCTATTGACGGCGCAAAAATTTTGTAGTATAATATTATACGGAAGATGCTTTATGGAGGTGTAGCTATGGCATTAAAGCAAGAAACGATAGACGTTAGCAAGATCAAATACGGCGCAAACGGGCTCGTTCCCGTGATTGCACAGGACTATGAAAGCGGTGAAGTATTGATGCTTGCCGAAATGAACGCGGAAGCGGTCGAAAAGACGTTTGCCACGGGCTACGCCCATTATTATAACGCGCAGAAAAAGGAAGTTGTGAAAAAGGGCGCATCGAAAGGTAATACGCAGTCGGTTAAGGCGGCTTTTGTGACGGATAACGGCGGTGCCCTCCTGTTGAAGGTGGTACAGAAAGGCAAAGTGGACGCGGAAAATAACGCGTTCAGCAAATTCTCCACGCAGATTAAGGGCGAATACAACGATATCGGCGGCGAAATGTTCGGCAGATTGCAGCGCATTGTTGCGGACGTAAAGGCGAACCCCGAAGACGGCGCTTATACCAGTTTCCTGTTCGCGCGCGGCGTCGATCGTATCGGTAAGAAAGTAGGCGAAGAGGCGGTGGAGCTGGTGATCGCGGCGAAAAATGCCGAAAAAGTAGGCGTGATTAACGAAGCGGCAGACCTTTTGTACCACGTAATGGTATTGCTCAACGCAAAGGACGTGAAGATTTCCGAAGTTTGCTCCGAGCTTTGCAAGCGCAATAGATAACGAAAAACAAAAAAAGGACGGGGGGAAACACTCTCCGTTCTTACTATGTAAATATAAGGAAGGAAAGAGTATGAAAAAATGGTTATGTGCCCTGTTGGCGATTGGTATGCTGTGTGCGACGGCGGCGTTCGTGGGCTGTAAAAAGGACAACGGCGGCAAAAACGGAACGAGCAGCAGCCGTGAAATAGGCGACAACGTGAACGAAGCGCCTGCCTCTTGGAACCCCGACTGGGATTGATAGTACGGCATACGTTTTTGTAAACGTAAAAAACAAAATCGGTAAATGTTAAAAAAGCGGATCTTTGGTGGCAAGGATCTGCTTTTTTATGCTTACAAAGTCACAAAATACTATGACAACGTTGTTTTTTCCACAAAAACTCTTGCAAAATGTGGATTAATGTGCTATACTATAATGGTTGGCAAGATAAAAAAGAACGCAAGGGTTTGCACCGAAAGCGGCAAAAAACGACGGGGACTGACAAAGAAAAACAAACTTTGACGTGCGGAAAATGGTATGCTGTTCTATGCCGCCCAAACGGGAGGGAAGAACGGAAAAAAAGGAGCGCGCGTATGGCAAGAAAAATCGTCGTGACGTCGGGCAAGGGCGGCGTGGGAAAGACCACGGTTGCCGTGCATCTTGCCGCGCAGCTCGCTAAAAAGGGGCAACGGGTGATCGTTTGCGACGCTGATTTTGGGCTGAACAACGTGGACGTGGCGACGGGGGTGGAGAACCTGATCACTTACGACCTCGTGGACGTGATCGAAGGGCGGTGTCGGGCGAAACAGGCGCTCGTAAAACACCCCGATTTTCCTACTTTGTACGTTTTACCTAGCAGCCGCGTCACTGCGGAACGGTACGTTTCGCCGCAGGCGGTCAAGGTGGTGTTGGATGGGCTGTCGGCGCAGTTTGATTTTATTCTGATCGATTGTCCTGCTGGTATGGACGAGGGTTTTCACCGTGCCGTTGCGACGGCGGACGAGGCGATCGTGGTGACGACGCCTGCTCTTTCTTCGCTCCGCGATGCGGACAAAGTGATCACCGCGCTGAAAAGCTACCGTTTGCAAGCGCTGTTTTTGGCGGTGAATATGGTGCGCGGCGATCTGCAAATTTCGGGGGAAACGCTTTCTCCCCAAGAGATTGAACAGCTGTTGCGTATTCCCCTTTTGGGCGTGTTGCCCGAAAGCAGGTTGCTGCGAAAAGGGGAGCTGGGGCAAATACATATCTCCTTTAAGATGATGGCAAATTGCCTGATTTCGGGACGAAAAAAACTGTACGATCCGACGAGAAAGTACAGCGGATTTTTCGGGAATTTACGGCGCGTATTAAAGGCGCGGCTGTAAAAAAAGGGGGGTACGTATGCCAAACAACGACAATTTTGCGCGGATTAGTAAGGTGCTGCAATCGGATAAATCGGTGATGAGCGACGGCTGTAAAGCACTCCTGTTGCAAGATCTCGCGGAAAAATTTAACGAGTATTTTGAGGTGATGGGGCTGCCCCGTATGGAGCTGACTTGTCAAAACGGCATCTATTCTGTTCGGCTCGCCTTCGAGGCGGAGCGGATCAAGCAATTCCACGTGATTAAATAAGATAAGCGCGGCGAAAGAAAACGAAGGATAAATCAGATATTAGGAGAAAACAAAATGAAGGAAAGGCTTTTTTCCATCGTCACCGATTCGGGCTGCGATATGCCCAAGGCGTATTATGCGGCACACGGCGTAGAGCTGGTGTCGTTGGGGTTTACGATGGACAACGTGAATTACGAAGGGGAGAGCGGCGAAAAGATCAGCGAGCAGGATTTCTACGCGAAGCTGCGCGCTGGGAGTATGCCCACCACCTATCAGGTGACTGCGGAGCAGGCACGTACGCATATCGAGCCGCTTTTGCGCGCAGGAAACGACGTGTTGGTGCTCACGTTCTCGTCGGGGCTGTCGGGTACGTCGGGCAGCTTTTCGGTGGCTTGCCGTGATTTGGCGAAGGAATATCCCGAGCGGAAAATCCGCGTGGTGGATACCCTTTGCGCGTCGATGGGGCAGGGATTGCTGCTCGATTACGTGATCCGCAAAGCGGACGAAGGCGCGTCGCTCAACGATACGGCGAACTACGCCGAGACGATCAAATTGCAGATTTGTCATCATTTTACCGTGGACAATCTCTTCCATCTCAAACGCGGGGGCAGAGTGTCGGGTGCGACGGCGATTATCGGCTCGATGCTGAAAATTAAGCCGATTATGCACGTGAACGACGAGGGAAAATTGAAAGCAATCGGCAAAGCGATGGGCAGAAAAAAAGCGCTGACAAGGCTCGTGGAAAATATGGAGGCGGTGGCGGATATGACGGAGAACGATCCGATCTTTATCAGCCACGGCGACTGTATAGACGACGTGGAATATGTCAAAGGGTTGATCGCGGAAAAATTCCCGAAAAATCCGATCACGATACATTATATCGGGAGCGTGATCGGTACGCACTCGGGTTGCGGCACGTTGGCGATTTTCCACAAAGGTACACATAGATAATAGGGCGAAAAAATAGAAAAGGACGGGGTAAGGCGTTCCCTATAAGGGATTTTTTAGACATTATAAAAGAGTAGCAAATTTTGCTACTCTTTACTTTTTTACTCTGCAAAAACACACGACTTTGCTTACAAAGTATAGTGTGCTACACTTCGGTTGATTTTTTCAAAAATTCACATATAAATATAACTTTTTGGAAACAAACAAGTTTTAAGCGCACTAAAACACGGGAGAACCTTCCCAGTGGTCATCGGGTAAAATTCCAAGCACTTTAACAATAGTGGGCGCAATATCGAGTAATGATAGCGATTTGTTTATTTCGCCAGGGATAAAATCATCTCCATAAAAGAAAATGGGAATAATCATATCTTCAGGCATATCAGTACCGTGCACGCGGTCATGCCCGCCATGGTCCGCCATTAAAATAAAAGAGTATTCATCGCTAAATTCATCCATAACGCGTTTTACGTTGTCGATTGCAATAGATATGCGTTCAAGGTAGGGTTTACTCATAAACCCGTTGTCGTGACCACCTTTTTCATCAGTTTCGACTTGGTAAAGGAAAACGAAATCAGGCTTGTGCTCACGAACAAGTTTGATGCACTCGTTAGTAAGCACTGTATCTCCACTTTCTTGCATGTAAGCGTTTACATAGGTTGCAAATTTAAGAGCGCCTGGTAAAGCAATATCACGCAACGGTTCCCAACCGTAGAAAAAAGCGTTTACTCCACGATTTTCGGCGATAAGTTCAAAAAGACCTTTTACGGGGCGAACCTGTGGAATATAAGTGTTGGTTAAAATGCCGTGGCGCTGTGGGGTTACAGAATGCGTCATCGAAAAATGACAAGGTAAGGTAATCGACGGATTCATCGATTTCGCAGAATAGGTGTATGCGCATTTTTTTTCAAGTTCTTTTACAAACGGATTGCCGCACGCTTTAAGCGCGTCAGACCGCATGCCATCAATTGAAAACAAAATAATCTTTTTATTCATATATTCATCTCTTTAATTTGCAATTAATTCCCTACGGGAAGAGCGACTACGTATCCCGTCCTTTCTTTTATAACCCTATATGAAATTATTTGTTTGCAAAAGCCAAAATTTTTTCCGTTTTCCCGAAAACCAGCATGTGGTCGCCCTTTTCAAAGACGTAATTTGCGTCCAAAGCATCGACGACGAGCGTACCCTTTTTCACCGTGAGGAGGTTGAGCCCGTATTTTTTACGGGGATTGAGGTCAATCAATTTTTTGCCCGCCCATTTATCGGGTACATCAATCTCAAAAATGGAATATTCGTCGTTGAGTTCAATATAATCGCGTACTCGCTTTGAATTGAGCTTGACTGCCAATTTTGCGGCGGTGTCATAATCGGGATAAACGACTTCGTTCGCGCCGTTGCGCAGCAAAAACTTTCTTTGGATTTCCGTCGTTGCCTTGGAAACTACCCATTTTGCACCCAGCTCCTTTAAAAGAGAGGTGATTTCCAAAGACGATTGAAAATCGTCCCCGATTGCCACGATGCAAGCGTCGAAGGACGGCACGTCAAGCGTGCGCAGATTGTCTGCGTTCATGCAGTTTGCAATCAAGGCGTCTGTGTATTTGGCGGAAAGCTGATTGATTTTATCTTCGTTTTTGTCTACAATCATCACTTCCACGCCCATAGCCAGCAATTTTTCGCCGAGCGTTTGCCCAAATTTTCCCATACCGATTAAAAGTACCGATTTCATAAAATCCTCCGGTTTTTTTGTGATTTTATCCGATTAACACGCTGTTATCAACGGGCTTTTTCAGGGTTGCCGTGTCCTTGCGTTCGGCAAAGGCAAGCCCCAGCGTGATGATGCCGACGCGCCCTGCATACATCAACAAAACCAGTACGATTTTGGATGCGGCGCAAAGGGTGGGGGTGAGGCTCAGCGACAGGCCCACCGTGCCCATCGCAGAGAAGGTTTCAAAGAGTACCGCCTGCAACGTGGCGGCGGAGTTGTCCCGTTCGAACGTACAGAGGAGCAAGGTTGCCGTAAGGACGATGAGAAGGCAGGAAACGAATACCGCTAAGGCTTGGCGGAGTACGGATTGATGTAATCTGCGTTTGCCAAGCTCGATGTCCCGTTTGCCGCGGAAAACGGATACCATACCTACGAGAATGATGAAAAACGTGGTAATTTTTATACCGCCTGCCGTTGATCCCGAGCTACCGCCGACAAACATAAGTATCAAGGTGAGCAGGTAACTGCTGTCCGAAAACGTGCCGGGGGATAAATCGACGGTATTAAAACCTGCCGTACGCGGCGTGACTGCGCTGAAAAACGCCACCAACGTTCTCTCGCCGAAAGTATAGCCTGCATAATCGGGATTGCCCCGTTCAAAGAATAAGAACATTGCCGTGGGTACGACGATTAAAATCAGCGTCATCATCAGCACGATTTTCGTGTGGAGTAGCAATTTTTTATAACGAAAGCGTTTTTCGAGCAGATCGTCCCAAACGCAGAACCCCACGCCGCCGATTAGGATTAAAAACGCGATTGTCAGCGATACCAAGGGATCGGTGGCGTATGCGGTGAGCGAAACGAATTTTTCGCCGCCAAACACGCCGCCCATAAGGTCGAACCCTGCGTTGCAAAAGGCGGAAACGGAATGAAATACCGCATAATAGACTCCCTTTCCCGTGCCGAATTGGTTGCAAAAACGCACGGACAAAAGCATTGCGCCTAATCCTTCGAAAAGCAAAGTCCCTATTAAAATACGTTTAAATAAACGACGCATTTCGTTGCGATGGCCTTCGCCTGCGGACGCCATCAAAATTTTTTGCTGCCCCATGCTTATGTGTTTGCCGATTAAGCGGAAGAGCAGGGTGACGATCGTCATAAAGCCCAAACCGCCCAGCTGTATTAAGAGCAAAATGACGATTTGCCCAAAAACGCTCCAATGCGTATTCGTGTCATAGGGGACTAGCCCCGTAACGCAGGTGGCGGAAGTGGACGTAAACAGGGCGTTGACAAGGCTAGTATTTTCGCCGTCCTTGGTGGCGAAAGGCAAGCCAAGTAATACCGTGCCCGTAATGATGACGAGGAAATAGCCCAGCGATAATACCTGCCAGGTCGTCAGTTTTTTGTGTATTTTTACTTTCATCATAATATAGTATATTGCAATTTACCGCTTTTGTCAAGCGATATTTTTATTCTACTGACAGGACGCTTAAAACGCCGCTTGCAATCGAGAATTTAATTTCGTTATCGCCAAAACGCATGCCGTAGATACGCGAGGCGTCGTTTTGATAGGACGGGCGAGGATCGTCGGTAAGGGCTTCTATCAAGCCCTGTCTTTTTTCTTCGGAGATTTTTAAAAGCAAGCTTTCGGGAAAATCCACCTGCAAGGCGTGCGCTTCGTGTACCGCGGCATACCCCCCCGTCGCGCCCTCTACGCAGTCGGCAAAGGGCAGGTAGGGTTTGACGTCGAAAATAGGTGTTCCGTCCAAAAGATCTGCGCCCGAAACGATCAAAACGCAGCCGTCGTTTTCCCGTTTTTCCACGCTAATCAGGCGCACGCAGGACAGCCCGATGGGGTTGGGGCGGAAGGGGGAGCGGCTGGCGAACACACCGACGCGCGTATTGCCGCCAAGTCGCGGCGGTCGTACGGTGGGTGACCACGTTTCGCGGTGGGATAGTGAAAAATCGAATAGCAACCAAAGGTGCGAAAAACCTTCGATGCCGCGCAGAGCGTCGGGATCGCGGTAGTCCTTTTCAAAGACGATTTCCGCGCGCAAGGACGGCGCTCTGCCGCTCTGGCGCGGTATGCCGAATTTTTCTTTATAATCGCTGCGGATGTGCGCAACGGGTTTGACGAATATGCCCTGTTCCATACTGTTATTATAAGCCTTTCGAGCGTCGTTGTCAAGCGACATTTTTTCAAAAAAATATAAAACACAACGCAAAAATCCTTGTCAAGACTTGCATTTTATATTATAATATAAAATGGCGAGATATGGAGCGTTATATTATGAAACTGACAGAAATTTTTCAACGGAATAAATATTCTCTTTCGTTCGAAGTGTTTCCGCCCAAAACGGACGACAGCTATGACAGCGTAAAGACGGCGACGGAAGAGATTGCAAAGCTCTCTCCTGCGTTTATGAGCGTCACGTATGGGGCAGGCGGCGGCACGAGCAAATACACGCTGGACATCGCGAAAAATATTCGCGAAGAATTCGGCGTGCCGTCCTTGGCGCACTTGACCTGCGTTTCGTCCACCAAAGAAACGGTGGCGGCGCGGATTGCCGATTTTAAGCGCGCAGGGATCGAGAACGTAATGGCGCTGCGAGGGGATATTCCCAAGGAAATGCAGGGGGAAGATAGGAGCGGCTGGGCATACCGCCATGCCGTCGATCTGATCGCGGAATTAAAGGAAAGCGGCGCGGATTTTTGTATCGGCGGCGCGTGCTATCCCGAGGTGCATCCTGAGAGCGTATCGCAGGCAGACGATATTTTGCACCTGAAAGAAAAGGTGGATGCAGGGTGCGATTTTTTGACGACGCAGATGTTTTTTGATAACAATCTGCTGTATAATTTCCTGTATAAAATCCGCCAAGCTGGGATTACCGTGCCCGTAGTGGCAGGCATTATGCCGATCACGAACGCGAAACAGGTAGAACGCGCGATCCGTCTTTCGGGTTCGTTTATGCCCCAGCGGTTTAAGTCGTTGGTCGATAAATTCGGGGGCGATAGCGCGGCGATGAAACAGGCAGGCATCGCGTACGCCACCGATCAGATCATCGATCTGTTTGCCAACGGCGTGACGAACGTACACGTGTATTCGATGAACAAGCCCGACGTGGCGGCGGCGATCCAAAACAATCTGTCCAACATCATCGGTAAAAATGCGTAAGGCGGTATTACAAAAAACATACGCGGCGTTGCCCCCGTACGATCAGCACGAAATTTTACGCTACGCAGGCGCGCGCGAGGCGACGGACGGGCAGCTACAAGAGCTGCTCGGCGAGTGCATAGCAGCGTGCGAGAGCGTATTCACACCGCGCGTGTGCTATACGGAGCTGACAAAAGCGGAATTTTTTGAGATTTTTCCGCAGAGCGAGAGTGCAAGGCTCTGGACAAAGGACTGCGATCGTGTGATCGTATTCGCGGCGAGCGTGGGCTTGGAGATCGATCGTTTGGTCAATCGATATGCCAGCGTTTCGACGGCGAAAGCGCTTCTTTTACAGGCGATCGGTGCGGAGCGTATCGAGGCGCTGTGCGACGTGTTTTGTGCGGAGCAGAGCGCGCGGAGCGCAGGCAGGGCGGTAGCTAGACGGTTTAGCCCTGGGTACGGGGATTTTCCGCTGACCGCGCAAAAGGAAATGTTTGCGCTGTTAGATCCGTCGAAAAGGATCGGGGTGACGTTGACGGACGCGCTACTGATGTCCCCGACAAAATCGGTGACGGCGGCGTTTGGACTGAAAAATTCCGTTTGCCATAGCAAAACAGAAACTCGTTGCGACGGGTGTGCGCAAAAGGACTGTGCGTACAAAAAGGAAAACTGATATGGACGTAAGAGAGTTCTTACAACAGAATATCGTATATTTAGACGGCGGCACGGGCACGCTGTTGCAGGCGGCAGGGCTGCCCTTGGGTGAGCTCCCCGAACGGTGGAACGTTACGCATGCGACGGCGGTGCAGGATATTCACCGCGCGTATTTTGACGTGGGCAGTAATATTGTCGCTACGAACACGTTCGGCGCGAACAGCCTGAAATTTAGCGAAAGGGAGCTGAACGAAATCGTTAAGGCGGCGATAGAGAACGTGCGTGCGGCGGCGCAAACTTCGTATGGCACGCAGCAAAAATTCGTCGCGCTCGATATCGGCCCGACGGGAAAACTGTTAAAGCCGTACGGGGATTTTGCATTTGAAGACGCGGTGGAAACGTTCGCAAAAACGGCGCGTTTGGGCGAAAAGTACGGTGCGGACTGTATTCTCATCGAAACGATGAACGATTCGTACGAAACGAAAGCGGCGGTGCTGGCGGTCAAGGAAAACACCTCTCTCCCCGTGCTGGTGTCCTGCGCTTACGGCGAGGACGGAAAGCTGATGACGGGGGCTACGCCTGCGGCGATGGTCGCGCTCTTGGAAGGGTTAGGCGTGGATGCAATCGGGGTGAACTGCTCGGTTGGTCCTAAGCAGATGACGGGCGTGGTGGAAGAGCTGCTTGCGCGTGCGAGTGTACCCGTTTTGGTGAAGCCCAACGCAGGCTTGCCGATCACGGACGGGGATACAGCCCGTTATGATATTGACGAAAGGGAATTTGCCGAATATATGTCGGCGTTCGTGCAAAAGGGCGCGCGGTTGGTTGGCGGTTGCTGCGGCACTACCCCTGCGTATATCGCGGCGACGGTGGCGGCGACGAACGATCTGTCGGCGCAGCCGATTATGCCTAAAAAGATCACCTGCGTTTCTTCGTACACACACGCGGTCGATTTTGATACGCCCGTATTGATCGGGGAGCGTATCAATCCCACGGGCAAAAAGCGTTTCAAGCAAGCGTTAAAGGAAAAGGATACGGGGTATATTTTGGCGGAAGGGATAGCCCAACAGGAAAAGGGCGCGCATATTTTGGACGTCAATGTGGGCACGCCCGAGATCGACGAAAGGGCGGAACTGCCCCGATATATCGAAGAATTGCAGGCGGTCATCGACCTGCCGTTACAGATCGACACGTCGGATAGCGTGGCGATGGAACGTGCGATGCGCCTGTACAACGGAAAGCCGCTCGTCAATTCCGTCAACGGCAAAGCGGAGAGTATGGCGGCGGTATTTCCGCTCGTGAAAAAATACGGCGGCACGGTGATTGCGCTGACGCTGGACGAAAATGGTATTCCCGACAGCGCAGTAGGGCGCGTGGCGATCGCGGAAAAAATCATCGCAACGGCAAAAACGTACGGCATCGATGAAAAGGAAATCATCGTCGATCCGTTGGCGATGACGGTGAGTGCGGACAAAAACGCAGCGAAAATCACTTTGCAGGCGTTGCGCCTGTTGCAGGAAAGGGGAATCAAAACGTCACTGGGCGTGTCCAACGTATCGTTTGGGCTGCCTTCGCGCGAGAGCGTGAACGCGGCGTTCTTTGCGCTGGCGCTCGAAAACGGTTTGTCGGCGGCAATTATCAATCCCAATTCCGTGGAAATGCTTAAAACCTATTACGCCTTCAACGCTTTGCACGGCAGCGACGAAAATTGCGGCGAATATATCCGCTTTGCGACGGAGCTTTTGCCAACGTTTGCGCCCGTTGCGGCGACGGGAACGGCGGTAAAAAGCGGAACGGACGAAGGCGGCTCTCCTTTGCAACGCGCGATCGCGCGCGGCTTGAAAACGGATGCGGCGAGCGAGTGTGAGAGACTGTTAGAGCACGTTTCCGCGCTGGATATCGTCAACGGCGAGATCGTGCCTGCGCTCGATACCGTGGGCAGGGCGTACGAAGAAAAACGCACGTTTTTACCCCAGCTGTTGATGAGTGCCGAGGCGGCGAAAGCGGCGTTTGAGAAGATCAAGGCACACCTTTTATCGCTCGGTGAACAGAGCGCAAAAAAATGCAAAATCGTGCTGGCGACGGTGCACGGGGATATCCACGACATCGGCAAAAATATCGTTGGTACGCTGCTGGAAAATTACGGTTTTGAAATTGTCGATTTGGGGCGCGACGTGCCCCCCGAGCAGATTGTCGATTGCGTGGAAAAAACGGCAGCGCCGCTCGTGGGCTTGTCCGCGCTAATGACGACGACCGTGCCTTCGATGGCGGAAACGATCGTGTTGCTCCGCGAAAAAACACCGTGGGTGAAAATCATGGTCGGCGGCGCGGTGCTCACGGAAGAATACGCGGAAAAGCTCGGCGCGGACGGCTACGGCAAGGACGCCATGGCGGCGGTGCGCTTTGCAGAGCGCGTTTACGCACAATTATGCAAAAGCTAAAAAATATGCACAATTTTATACATTTATACGCAATATTCAAAAAATATCCAGAAATATATGAAAGTTTTATAAAATAAGCGATAAAAAGCATTTGACAAAGGTATTCTTCGGGTGTATAATGAGTGCATAAATTGAATATAAATGCAGCGGCGTGGCGAACGCAAAGCATTCCGCTCCGCACACAAAATCAAAATAAAAGTTTTTAGGAGAAACGGTTATGGATAAAAAGGACATTAAAAAAGTAGTGCTTGCCTATTCGGGCGGCTTGGACACTTCGATCATTATTCCTTGGTTGAAAGAGAATTACAACAACTGCGAAGTTATTGCAGTGAGTGGCAACGTCGGGCAGGCGGACGAGCTGGACGGCTTGGAAGAAAAAGCGCTCAAAACGGGCGCGTCCAAACTTTACGTGGAAGATTTGACGGACGAATTCGTGGACGAATACGTGATCCCCACGATGCAGGCTGGCGCAAAATACGAAGAATACCTTTTGGGTACTTCGTTTGCGCGTCCCGTTATTGCAAAGCGCATCGTAGAAATTGCAAAGAAAGAAGGCGCGGACGCGATTTGCCACGGCTGTACGGGTAAGGGGAACGATCAGGTGCGTTTTGAGTTGACGATCAAGGCGTTTGCGCCCGATATGAAGATTATCGCGCCCTGGCGTGAATGGTCGATCAAATCCCGTGAAGAAGAGATCGATTATGCGGAAGCGCACAACGTGCCCTTGAAAATCAACCGCGAAACCAACTATTCTAAGGACAAAAACCTTTGGCATCTCAGCCACGAAGGCTTGGATTTGGAAGACGCTGGCAACGAGCCGCAGTATGAAAAGGCAGGGTTCTTGGAAATGGGCGTATCGCCGCTGCAAGCTCCCGATAAACCTACTTACGTAGAAATCGAATTTGAAAAGGGCAAACCCGTTGCGCTCGACGGCAAAAAGATGAGTGCAAAAGACATTATTCTTGCGCTCAACAAAGTGGGCGGCGCAAACGGCATCGGGCTGTTGGACATCGTGGAAAACCGCTTGGTGGGTATGAAGTGTCGCGGTGTGTACGAAACACCGGGCGGCGAAATTTTGTACAAGGCGCACAGCTATCTGGAAACGCTGTGCTTGGACAAATATACGGCGCATAAAAAGCAGGAGTTGTCCGTTTGTTTTGCGGAACTCGTTTACAACGGGCAGTGGTTTACCCCTCTTCGTGAAGCGTTGACGGCGTTCGTGGATAAAACGCAGGAAAACGTGACGGGTAAAGTGCGCTTAAAGCTCTACAAGGGCAACATTATCAAGGCAGGCGCATGGAGCGATTATTCGCTGTATTCGGAAGAAATCGCAACGTTTGGCGAAGACCACGTATATAATCAGGCAGACGCGACGGGCTTTATCGAGCTGTTCGGTTTGCCGATTAAGGTGCAAGCGCAGGTCAACCAAAAGAACAACAAATAAAAACAGTGTATAAGGGCGAATCTTCATCGCAAAAACGGAACTTGTCCTTGCTCGTGTACGTTTATGTACACTCCCGTCGGACAAAACCCGTGTTTTGCGCGAACCTGCAACCCTTCTCCACCGTTTTAACTCGACCGCGGGTTGCGTAGAGCGCTAACAATGAATTGCAACATAGTTGCGTGAATTGTTTTTAACAAAACGTGAATTGCGCCGTTCGGCACGTGAATTGCAAAGCTACGCTTTGCGTTGTGGAAATATAACAACAACGACGGCGTAGCCGTCAAATCACGAAAACCGCAGGTTTTCAAATCACGAACGCATAGAGTTCAAATCACGAAAGGCGCAGCCTTTCAAATCACTTTAATAAAGGAAAGCTCTTGCCTGTCGCGGTAGCGGCAGGCAAAGCGTGTTTTTTAAGTTATGGAAAAAATGTGGGCAGGGCGTTTTTTGAAGGCGCTCGATGAAAAAGCAGACGATTTTAATTCTTCTCTTTCTTTCGATTGCCGTATGTACGCACAGGACGTACGCGGCTCGATTGCGCACGCGAAAATGCTGCACAGCGTAGGCATTTTGTCGGCGGAAGATTTGGCGTTGATCGTGGACGGTTTGACGGCAATCAAGGCGGATATTGAGAGCGGCGTTCTCACCTTTGACAACGGCGCGGAAGATATTCATATGTTCATCGAAGGGGAGTTGACCAAGCGCATCGGTGACGCGGGCAAGCGTTTGCATACGGCACGCAGCCGCAACGATCAGGTGGCGGTGGATATTCGTCTGTATCTTCGCGACGAAGTGCAAACGGTGATTTCGCTGGTGAAAGACGTGATCGCGGCGATCGCCGCCCAAGCGGAGGACAATGCGGAAACGATCGCGCCTGGGTATACGCATTTACAACGCGCGCAACCCGTGTCTTTTGGACATCATCTCTTGGCGTATGCGATGATGCTCCGCCGCGACGTGGGACGTATGCAGGACGCCGTAGCGCGTATGAACGAAGAATGTCCGTTGGGCAGCTGTGCCTTGGCAGGTACGACGTACCCCATCGACCGCGCGCAGACGGCGGCGGCGCTCGGCTTTGACGCTCCGTCGTGGAACAGCATCGACGGCGTGTCCGATAGAGATTTTTGTCTGGAACTGCTGGGCGCGTTCTCCATTTTGATGGCGCACCTGTCCAGACTTTCCGAAGAGATTATTTTGTGGTCGAGCTGGGAATTTAAGTTTATCGAGTTGGACGATAGCTACACGACGGGTTCGTCGATAATGCCGCAAAAGAAAAATCCCGATATGGCGGAGCTGATCCGCGGCAAGACGGGGCGTGTGTACGGCGATTTGCAGGCACTCTTAACGACGATCAAAGGCTTGCCCTTGGCGTATAACAAAGATATGCAGGAAGACAAGGAGGCGGTATTTGACGCGTTGGACACGGTGAAGATGTGTTTGGAGGTGCTCACGCCGATGCTTGCGACGATGAAGGTGCTGCCCAAAAACACCTACCGCGCGGCGCAAAGGGGCTTTATCAATGCTACCGACCTTGCTGATTATCTGGTGAAAAAGGGTATGCCGTTCCGCTCCGCGTACAAGATCGTGGGTACGATCGTTGCGGAGTGCATTGACAAGGACTGCGTGCTGGACAATCTGCTCCTTGTCGATTATCAAAAACACAGCGAACTGTTCGCGGAAGATTTGTATCACGAAATCTCGCTGGAAACTTGCGTAAATAAGCGGTTGAGCGAAGGGGGAGCGTCGCCGTCGTCGGTACGTGCACAGGTGGAAAAAATCCGCGCCTTTTTGGCGAAATAATAAGGAAAGAAAAGGATATGAAAAAAGTATTTATCGACGGTAGCGCAGGAACGACGGGGCTTCGAATTTACGAACGCCTGTCTGCGCGCGACGACGTAGAAATTTTAACGCTCTCGGAAGACAAGAGAAAAGATCCGATCGCGCGAAAGGAAATGTTAAACAAAGCGGACGTGGCTTTTTTGTGCTTGCCCGACGACGCGGCAAGGGAATCGGTGGCGCTCGTAGAAAACCCCGATACGGTGGTGATCGACGCGAGTACGGCGCACAGAACCTTGCCCGATTGGGCGTACGGTTTTCCCGAGCTCTCGAAATCGCACGAAGAAAAATTGCTTTCTTCCAAGCGTATCGCCGTGCCCGGCTGTCACGCCAGCGGTTTTATTGCGCTCGTGTATCCGCTCGTAGAAAAGGGCTTAATAGACAAAGATACTTTGCTTACCTGCCACTCCATTACGGGGTATTCGGGCGGCGGTAAAAAGATGATTGCCGATTACGAAAGTGAGGCAAGGAGCGAGCTGCTCGGTGCGCCCCGTCAGTACGGGATCACGCAGCAGCACAAGCATTTGAAGGAAATGAAGGCGATTACGGGGATAGAAACCGCGCCGATTTTCTGCCCGATTGTGTCCGATTTTTACAGCGGCATGACGGTGACCGTGCCCCTGTTTGCTACGCAGCTCAAAGGCAGCGTGGACGAGATCAAAAAGATTTACGCGGAAAAATACAACGGCGAGATCGTGCAATACAAAGAAAATGCGGATGAAAGCGGTTTTGTATCGGGCGCGGCGCTCTCGAAAAAGGACGGTATGATCGTGACCGTGGCAGGGAACGAAGAGAGAATATTGCTGATCGCTTGCTACGACAATTTAGGCAAAGGTGCGAGCGGCGCGGCGATCGAGTGTATGAATATGGTGATCGGCGCAGAAAAAACGAAAGGATTAGAACTGTAAAAGGATAGAGATATGATCAAAGAAATTCAGGGCGGCGTATGCGCCGCAAAAGGCTTTACGGCAAACGGTGTGCATTGCGGTATCCGCAAGAACAAGACCAAGCGTGATTTGGCGCTCATTTACAGCGAAACGCAGGCGAGCGCGGCGGCGGTTTACACGCAGAACCTTGTCAAAGGCGCGCCCTTGACGGTGACGAAAAACAACATTGCAGACGGCAAAGCGCAAGCGGTGATTTGCAACAGCGGCAACGCGAATACCTGCAACGCAAACGGCATTGAAATTGCAGAACAGACCTGTTCGTTGTTGGCGGCGGAGCTGAATATCGATCCGACCGACGTTGTGGTGGCGTCCACGGGCGTGATTGGGCAGCCGCTCGATATTACGCCGATCGCAAACGGGATTCCGTCGCTGGTGGCAGGGCTTGGCGCGCACAGCGATTTGGCTTGCGAAGGGATTATGACGACGGACACGAAAGCGAAAGAAATCGCGTTCGAGTTTGCGGTTGACGGCAAGACTTGCCGTATCGGCGGTATCGCTAAGGGTAGCGGTATGATCCACCCGAATATGGCGACGATGCTCGTATTCGTGACGACGGACTGTGCCATTTCTTCGGATATGCTTGTAAAAGCGCTTTCTGCGGACGTAAAGGATTCGTTCAATATGATCAGCGTGGACGGCGACACTTCGACCAACGATATGGTATCGGTGCTGGCAAACGGTATGGCTGGCAACGACGAGATTACGGCAGACGGCAAGGAATTTGACGAGTTTTGCGCGGCGCTTGCCGCGGTGACGACGTACCTGTGCCGCAAAATCGCGGCGGACGGCGAAGGCGCAACCAAGCTCTTGGAGTGCAAAGTGACGGGCGCAAAAGATGAACAGACGGCGAAAACCGTGGCAAAATCGGTGATTTGCTCGTCGCTCGTGAAGGCGGCTATGTTCGGCTCGGACGCGAACTGGGGACGTGTTTTGTGCGCGATCGGGTATTCGGGCGCGGACGTGGACGTGAACAAAGTGGACGTGGCGTTCCGTTCGGCAAAGGGCACAATTCCCGTTTGCAAAAACGGCGCTGGTATTGAATTTTCCGAAGAAAAAGCCAAAGAAATTCTCTTGGAAAAGGAAATTGAAATCTTAGTGGTTTTAGGCAACGGCGACGGCAAAGCGACGGCTTGGGGCTGTGATCTGACGTATGATTATGTAAAAATAAACGGCGACTATCGCACCTAAAACGACGTATCTGCATCGCGCTACTTTGTCGCCGCTCAGTCACGTACTACTTGTACGCTCCTGTCGCGGCTTCGCGTATCGCTCGTAACTACGCCGTTTTAACCCGACCGGGTATTCGCGAAAGACAAGCGTTGCGGCTCGGTCACGTACTAAAACAATGAATTGCACCGTTCGGTGCGTGAATTGTTTTTAACAAAACGTGAATTGCACCGTTCGGCGCGTGAATTGCAAAGCTATGCTTTGCATTGTGGAAATATTACAATAACGACGGCGCAGCCGTCAAATCACGAAAACCGCAGGTTTTCAATTCACGAACGCATAGCGTTCAAATCACGAAAGGCAGAGCCTTTCAAATCACTAAAAAGGAAGAATAATCATGAACAGCAAACCGACCACGGCACAGCGTGCGGAAATCTTAACGCAAGCGCTGCCGTATATTCAAAAATATTACGATAAAATCGTCGTTGTCAAATACGGCGGCAACGCGATGATCAGCGATGATCTCAAAGACGCCGTCATGGGCGACATCGTACTGCTTTCGCTCATCGGCGTGAAAGTTGTGCTTGTGCACGGCGGCGGTCCGGAAATCACCGAAATGCTTGGCAAAATCGGTAAAAAATCGCAGTTTATCGACGGGCTGCGCGTGACCGACCAAGAAACGATGGATATCGTGCAGATGGTTTTGGCTGGCAAAGTCAACAAAAATCTCGTCAACCTTTTGCAGAGCAAGGGTGGTAAGGCAATCGGGCTTTGCGGTGTGGATGGACACATGTTAAAATCGGAAAAGGTGGACGAAATGCACGGCTTTGCAGGCAACATCACGGACGTGGACGTGTCTTCGATCGTGGACGTTTTGGAAAAGGGGTATATCCCCGTTATTTCCACCGTCGGCTATGACGATAACGGCAATACGTACAACATCAACGCCGACACCGCGGCGGCGCGTATTGCAGGAGAACTCAAAGCGGAATGTTTGATTTCCATGACTGACATCGTCGGGCTGTGCATGGACAAGGACGATCCGTCTACGCTTATTTCCAAGGTTTACGTCTCTGACGCGCCCAAGCTTATCCGTGACGGCGTTATTAGCGGCGGCATGATTCCCAAAATCAACTGCTGTATCGAGTCGATTCGCCGCGGCGTAAACAAAGTCTTTATTTTGGACGGTAGAGTGCCGCACGCAATTCTGATTGAAATTTTGACGGACGAGGGCTTAGGCACGATGTTCGTGTCGGGCAATAAAATATAAAACGACGTATTCGCATCGCATTTCTTCGTTGCCACTCGGTTACGTACGCCTATGTACGCGCTCTCGTGGCGTCTTGAATTGCTCGCAATTTCGTCGTTTTCAAAAATGCGTATTATACAAGGAAAAAGTATGAATATCATCGAAACAGACAAACAATATATCGCCGCAACGTACGCACGTTTTCCCGTACAGCTTGTAAGAGGTAAAGGCTCGCTCGTGTACGACGAGACGGGCAAGGAATATATCGACCTTGGCACGGGTATCGCCGTCAATGCCTTTGGCGTGAGCGACGAGAGCTGGAAAAGAGCCGTAATTGAACAGCTGGATAAAATTCAGCACACGTCCAACCTGTATTACAGCGAGCCTTGTGCATTACTCGCCAAAGAGCTGTGCGAACGGACGGGCATGAAAAAGGTCTTCTTTTCCAACTCTGGCGCGGAAGCAAACGAGTGCGCGATTAAGGCGGCGAGAAAATACGGCGAATTGAAAAAAGGTAAGGACCATTACGTAATCATTACCTTAAAAAACAGTTTCCACGGGCGTACGATCACCACCCTTTCCGCAACGGGACAGGACGTTTTCCATCAGCATTTTACCCCGATGACGGACGGCTTTGTGCACGCGGCGGCTAACGACATTGATGAACTCAAAGGGTTGTTAAAAGCCCACAAATGCTGCGGTATTATGATCGAACTTGTGCAAGGCGAGGGGGGCGTGACTGCACTCAACGCCGATTACGTGAAGGGCGTGGAAAGGCTGGCGAAAGAAAACGATCTTTTGTTGATTGTGGACGAAGTGCAGACGGGCAACGGCAGAACGGGTACGTTGTACGCGTTCCAAGATTATGGCATTATCCCTGACGTGGTGACGACGGCAAAGGGGTTGGGCGGCGGTCTGCCCATCGGAGCGACGATGCTGGGCGAACGGGCGGAAACGCTGTTCACGGCAGGCTTGAACGGCTCGACGTTCGGCGGCAATCCCGTGGCGTGCGCAGGCGCGCTGAATATTTTGCAGCGTATCGACGACAACTTGTTAGCGCAGGTACGAGAAAAGAGTGCGTATATTTTTGAAACGCTCGGCGTGGCAAAGGGTGTAAAGAGCGTGACGGGCAAAGGTCTGATGATCGGTATCGAAACGGAAAAGGACGCGTCTGAAGTCATTAAAAATTGCATGGCGCGCGGCGTGCTCGCCATCAAAGCGAAAAATAAGGTGCGCTTGTTGCCTGCCTTGAATATACCTTTCGAAACGCTGAAAAAGGCAATCGAAATATTGAAAGAGGAGATTGAAAAATGAAACATTTGTTGAAGTTAATGGATTTGTCCACAAAGGAAATCACGGAGATTTTGAACCTTGCGGACCAACTGAAATTTGAGAAGAAAAACGGCATAGAACACCACCTTTTGAAAGGCAAAACGCTGGGTATGATTTTCTCGAAATCGTCCACGCGTACACGTGTGTCTTTCGAGGTGGGTATGTACGATTTGGGCGGCAGCGCGCTGTTTTTGAGCGCACGCGACCTGCAAATCGGCAGAGGAGAGCCCGTAGAAGATACGGCGCGCGTACTTTCGCGTTATCTCGACGGCATTATGATCCGCACGTTCGCGCAAAAGGAAGTGGAAGATTTAGCAACCTACGGCTCTATCCCCATCATCAACGGTTTGACCGATTATTGCCACCCTTGTCAGGTGCTGGCCGATCTTATGACGATTCGCGAATACAAGGGCGCATGTGCAGGCAACAAGCTGTGCTATATCGGCGACGGCAATAACATGACCAATTCCCTGATTGTCGGCGGTATCAAGATGGGTATGGAAGTATCGGTGGCTTGTCCCAAAGGCTATGAACCGGACGCGGAAATTATGGCTTGGGCGAAAGAAAACGGCAAGTTTACCTGCACGGAGAGTGTTTTAGAAGCGGCAAAGGGTGCGGACGTGCTCTACACCGACGTTTGGGCGTCGATGGGGCAGGAGAGCGAGGCGGAAGAACGCAAAAAGGTGTTCAAGAACTACCAAATTAACGCGGAAGTGATGAAAGTGGCGAACGAAAAAGCGATGGTGCTGCATTGTTTGCCTGCGTACCGCGAAGAAGAGATCACGGCGGAGGTTTTCGAGGCGCATGCCAACGAAATTTTCGACGAAGCGGAAAACCGTCTGCACGCGCAAAAGGCGGTCCTTGTTAAATGCCTCGGCGGTAAATAAAAAATAAAAACAAAACGTAAAAGCACCCCCGTTTGCAAATCGCAAACGGGGGTGCTTGTCATAGGGGTTTTCCTTGGGAGATTGCGTTTTTATAGATGCTCGACAACGCCCGAGAACAGCGTGACGTTGTTGGGCGTAGTGATGACGAACCCGAACGCCCGATCGATGACGAAATCGTAAAACACTTCTTGTCGCGTTTCAGGGGCGCTCTCGCCGATCCCGATTACCGTCACCGCCGCGCCTTCTATGCCCGTCTTATCCACAAAGAGTTTTGTGGTGTGTTGTACCTTTTCACAGTACACTTTTCCGCGCCAATATTCATCGAGTAGACCGCCGAAATCGCACGAGTATTCGTTAAAAAGCGACTGTATGCCCATCGTTTGCAGCAAAGTGCGCACGTTTTCGTCGTATTCCGCCTCAAATTCGGGGAAAAGACAACGGGTGTAGTAGTCGATATTATTTTCGTAGTCACTACCGCCAAAGGATTGCACGGCGGAAACTTCAGCGAGCACGTCCGCAGTAAATACGTCCGCGACGGTATAACCGTCCTTGGGCAGGATAAATTTCAGCTTGTAATTGTTCAGCGTCGCTGTGTAAAAGAGTGAATAGTTTTCCTGTTCCTGTACTCTGCCAGACACGTACTTGCCTTGCAAAAGGGGCGTGGTGTGGGTAGAGCCGTCCGCGTTGGTGAACGTATAGGGCGCGGTGGTGGGCAGATCGCCGTGCATCAGCCAGCCGTCCTTTAGGTACAGCGTGTTGACGAGCGCGAGCAAGGTCTTGTCGGACAATTCGTAATTCTTTTCGATGAGTCCGTGCGTTTGTTCCTTGATGAACGCCGTCAGGGCTCGGTTTGCCTTTTCGTTCTCGTTGCAAAAATCGGCGAGATAGGAATAGGCATGGTATTTGTTCGCCAAAACGTCCAGTCCCGCTTGTCGAAAATCAATGCCCTGTTGCAGCCACAGCGAATTGCTCAACGTCACTTCTCCCGAATACGTTGTTGTGTCGTCGTCGTTGTATTCGGTATGTGTGACGGAAACTTCGCGATAGAGTGCCGAATAATACGTTTGCAATTCTTCGTGCGACGCGCCGAGCGCGTTCAAAATCTCGCTGCGTGTGACGCCGTGCGCGCCTTCCGTGGCGAGCGAGAGCGCGGAAAACACCGAAAGGGGAGATACCGCGAAATTCTCTTCGCCGTCATACGCCTGATACGCGGCGTTGGCAAAGCGCGTTGCAAAACCGTCCACGTTCCCTTTGAACGCGAGATAGTCCGCGTTCGTGCGGTCTGGATAGGACAGCTCCGTGGGCGCGGCAGGCTGGGAGAGCAGGGCAGCGTTCCCCGACGTCGGATTTTCGCCCTTGCCGCAGGCAACGCCAAAGCTCAAAAGGACGGAGCAAAGCACGGAAAGCGTTTTGCGAAACTTGTTTCGAATAGCCATAGACATACCCCCTTTTTTTGTTTTCTTATCCATATTTACCCTAAAAAAGGGCAAATCGTCCACGCTTTTGCAAAAAAAGCATAGCATACTTTTGCCTATTTGTCAATAGGGGCATAAAAAAACCGCCGTCCACTTGGTCGTGAACGGCGGTTTGGTGCATATAATCAAAGGAGCAAAAGGGCGCACGCGCCGAGCAAAATGCCCAAAAATGCAAAATTGAACGCCGAAAAGAGCAACAGGTATTTCTTCACGCCGTCGGGGTTGTGCGAAAGGTATTCGCGGAAGGTGATCAGGCTGGCGAGCGACGAGATCAGCGTGCCGCAGCCGCCGATATTCACGCCGAGTAGGAGCGGCTGATAATTGCCCGTGAACTGTGAGAGTAAAATTGCCGACGGGACGTTGCTGATGATCTGGCAGGAAAGGGTGGATACGAGCAGGGAATTTTTCTGCATCAAATCGCCAAAAGCGCGTTGCACCGCAGGGATACGCGCCATATTTCCCGAGAACACAAAGAACGCCATAAATGTCAACAGCAGGCCGTAATCGACTTTGCCCAGCGCCTTTCTATCCAAGAACAAAAGGGCGATCGGGATAACGATCAGCCCGATCCAAAAGGGGATCACACGGAACACGATGACGATGGACAGCGCGAACAAAACGCCGTACACGAGCGTGCGCCACAAAGGCAGCGTGATCTTGTCTTCTTCGATCGACAGCGGTTCTTTTTTCACGAACACGAAACAGCAAAGCGTGATCAGCGCCACCGAAATCAAAAAGGGCGGCAGCATTATCCACATAAATTCGCCCGTAGGGATAGCAAATTTGGTATAGAGATACAGGTTTTGCGGATTGCCGAACGGGGTGAGCATACCGCCCAAATTCGCGGCGATATTTTGCATAATAAAGGTAAACGCCATATATTTTTTCTTGCCCGTGGACGTGAGTACTAAATACCCCAAGGGAAGGAACGTAAGCAACGCCATATCGTTGGCGATCAGCATCGAGCCGATGAACGTGACGTAGGCAAGGGCGAGTACGCAGGCACGTGCGTTTTTGAACGCGCGTACGATTTTTTGCGCCAAAAAGAAGAAAAATCGGATATTTTTCAGGGCGCATACCACCGCTAAAACACAGAACAGGCAGGTGAGCGTTTTCCAGTCGAAATAGTCCAAATACGCCTTATCGGGGGGCACGATGCACGACGTAATCGCCGCCGCGACGAGCGCGATCAAGAGCACCGCGTTCTTTTTCATAAACGGCAAAACGTGACTGTACAAGATTGCGCCCAAATGGATATGGTGGGGGTGTTTTTGTCCTACCGCGTGCGTTCTCACGTGCTTTCTCCTTGCGTACGTATTATTTTGGGCGCGAACGCGCTCAAACGGCAATATTATATACCTTTTTTGCGAAAAAAGCTATTATTTTATGTCAGATTCTTTCAAAAATATCCATTTTTTTGCCCTTTTTTCGTTTAGATATTGCAAAAGCACGCTTTGCGTAATATAATTTGGGCATAAGGAGAGCGAAAATGGCAGCGATCAAATTAGGAAAATACAGACATTTTAAGGGCAACGAATACGAAGTGATTGCGATTGCAAAGCACTCGGAAACGACGGAAGAGATGGTGGTGTATCGCGCTTTGTACGGCGAAGGGCAGGTTTGGGTACGCCCTGCCTCGATGTGGGACGAGAGTGTGGAACGGGACGGAAAAACGTATAAAAGATTTACCTTTATCGGATAATAGTATAGGGAGAACGACGATGTTGGATAGACATTTGATAGCAAAAACGCGCCCGATTGCGCGCGTGGAAAACACGGTGTTTTGGCACGATTACCGCGTGATAGTGCTGGGCAAACAGCTGTTCCGTTTGGAGCAAAGCGCGCATAAAAAATTCCGCGACGACGCTACCCAAGCGGTGTGGTTTCGCGATATGGATAAAGTGGATTTTACCTTTACGGATAATGGCGAAAATGCGGTGATCGACACGGGCGACGTGCGCCTGATTTTGGCAAAAGATAGGGGGCAGGTATGCGTTGAACGCGATAACGTGCGCATTTTGGCAGGGAACGACGGCAACCTGTTGGGGACGTACAGAACGCTGGATAATTGCAACGCGGACGTATATCATCGGCCTTGGCTGAACGAAGCACCGAAAAAGATCGCGCTTGGTACGGGTGTTTGTTCCAAGACGGGTGTGGCGGTGTTCGACGATTCGATGTCGCTGACGCTGGCGGAAAACGGCGAAGTGCAAAACGAATGTGCGGACGGTACGGACGAGTATATTTTTGCCTTTGGCAACGATTATCGTGGGGCTGTGCGTGCGCTCTATCAGATTACGGGCGCAACGCCGATTGTGCCCCGTTATGCACTCGGCAACTGGTGGAGCAGATATCACGTCTATACGGACGAAGAATATCTGCGTGTTTTACGCCGCTTTGAAGAACGGGAGATCCCCCTGACGGTGGCGACGGTGGATATGGACTGGCATTATTCCGAGTTCGTCGATGAAGAAATGGGGGTGAGCGCCAGCGGTAAAAACAGCGCCGAATATACGGGCAAGGATTATTTTTGGAATTTGGGCTGGACGGGTTATACGTGGAACAAAAAGCTCTTTCCCGATTATAAAAAATTCCTGTCGCAGCTCACGGAAAAGGGCTTGAAAATCACGCTTAATCTGCACCCTGCCGACGGGATACGTTTTTGGGAGCGCGATTACGAAAAAATGGCAAAGGCGGTGGGTATGTCCGCGCCGAACGATCGGCATATTCCCTTTGATTTTTCACGCGCACAGTTTATTAATGCGTATTTTGCGGTTTTGCACCGCCCGTATGAAAAGGACGGCGTAGATTTTTGGTGGATCGACTGGCAGCAACCGAATATCCCTTGGGAGCAGGCGAAAAAGAACGGGGACGTGCCCGATTACGATCCGTTGTGGGCGCTCAATCATTACCATTATTTAGATAACGTAGCAGGGCATAGCGCGCCGCTCGTGCTCTCGCGCTACGCAGGTGTGGGCTCGCATAGGTATCCGCTCGGTTTTTCGGGGGATACGGAGATTACGTGGGATACGCTGGGGTATTTGCCCTATTTCACTGCGACGGCGACCAACGTGGGGTATACGTGGTGGAGTCACGATATCGGCGGACACAATTTCGGCGAGAAGAGCGACGAGCTGTACGTGCGCCATATTCAATACGGCGTGTTCAGCCCTATCAACCGCCTGCATTGCGCGTGCTATGAAACGATGACGAAAGAGCCGTGGGAATACGGCAACGGTGTGGGCTTGATCGCTGCAGAGTTTTTGAAATTCCGCCATCGCTTGATCCCGTATCTGTACACCGCGTCTAAAACCACGCACGAGGAGGGGATTGCGCTTGTCGAACCGCTGTATTATCGCAATACGCAAAAGGCGGCGTACGAATATGCGCAGACCTATTATTTTGGCAGCGAATTGCTGGTCGCGCCTGTGACGGAACAGGCGAAAAAGGACGGGTATGCGCGTATAAAGACTTGGCTGCCCGAAGGCAAATGGACGGATATTTTCACTGGCGACGAGTACACGGCAGGCAAGAACGGCAAAAAGATTACGCTCTATCGCAAGCGCGACAGTATTCCCGTTTTGGCAAAGGCAGGAGGCGTGTTGCCGCTTTCGCTCGACGCGGGCAACGGCTGTGACAACCCCGAAAAATTAGAAATCCGTATCTATAACGGCGACGGTGAATATACCTTGCGCGAGGACGGTAGAGAGCACGGGAACACGGGCGAATACACCACCGCCTTTTCCAACCGTTTTGTGCAAAAGGCATGGGCATGTACGCAAATAACGGAGATTTTGGCGAACGGTGACGACGGCGTTATTCCTAAAAACCGTACTTTGCGTATCCGTTTTGAAAACGTAGAACAGGGCAAAATCACTCTGTTTGCCGATGGCAAAAAGAAAAAAGCGAACGTCTTACTCGGCGATTGTTTGACGGTGGAAATTCCTGTAAAGACGGGGGTACGTTATCGCGTGGAGGCATCGTTTGCACGCAAGAGTGACGTGGAGCAACAAAAGGCGCGCGCGTTGAAAATTATCACGCGTGCAGAGTGGAAAAACCGTGAAAAATTCAACGCTTGGCAAGCAGTCGCGAAGGCGGAAACAATGCAGGAATATCTGACGGCGGTGGACGGCTTGGACTTGCCTGCAATCACCAAGAAAATTTTGAAAGAAACGTTATAAGAGCAAGCAATAGGCAAAACGCAGACTTAGTCGGTCTGCGTTTTTGTTTTGCGTTGGATTTTATTTTGATGTATCTATATAAAAAATGCAATAACACCTGAAAATTGTCAAAAAAACAGCTGCCGCTTGCTTGCAATCGCTAATAAAAGCCCGTATAATAGGAGTAGGAATAACGTGGCTGATAGCTTTGCAGGCTCGCCGTTGATAGGTACGTAGCGATTGTGTTATAATGTGTACGCCTTACTAAAAAAGTAAAAATCTGCAAATTTTTAAGGAAAGTAGTAAAGAAATGCACTTGAAAGTTGGCTGAGCCTGTGTTATAATGGAAACAACCTAAAATACGATTTTAGGGAAAAGTATAAGGAGAAATAAAGTTATGGGAAAATTGAGAAAGCTGTTTGCGCTGATGCTCACGCTCGGTTTGGCGGCGTCCTTTGCGGCGGCGTGCGGCAAGAAGGGCGGCGGCTCGGATAGCAGCGAGCAGCAGAGCAGCTCCGTCGTGAGCGAAGAAATCTCTTCCGAAGAAAGCGAAGAAGTTTCTTCCGAGGTATCGAGTGAAGAAGAAAGCTCGACGGTGGAAAGCTCCGTCGCGGAAAGCGAGAGCGACGAAGAGAGTAGCGAAGACGTACATACGTGTATCACGGAAGGCGAGTGGATCACCAACAAGACGGGGCATTGGTTAAAATGTGACTGCGGCAAGCTGGTGGAATACGGTAACCACGAAGGCACGGCGGCGGATTGCACTTCGCAGCCCGTCTGCGAAATTTGTGAAGTGCCTTACGGTACGCCCCCGGGGCATACCTACGGGGCGTTGTCGGACGGCGAATTCGGTAAAGCGTATTATTGCACTTGCGGTGCGTATAAGACCAACGAAGATTTGGTCGATTTCATCGTCGAAGTGGAAAGCAACAGAGATCCCGTCGTATTGCAGCTGTCGGACACGCAGACCTGGTCTTGGGGGGATTCGCCCGAAACGCAATGCTATCGCTATGTCCGCGAAGTCGTTGAAAAGACCAACCCCGATCTCATTATCCTGACGGGCGACATCGTTTACGGGCGTTTTGATCCCAGCGGCACGTTGCTTACCAGCCTGATCGATTTTATGGAAACGTTGGATACTCCTTGGGCACCCGTGTTCGGCAATCACGACAACGAGAGCTTGATGGGTGTTGACTGGCAATGCCAGCAATTAGAGGCGGCGGAAAACTGCCTGTTCAAGCAGGGGGACGTGACGGGCAACGGCAACTATACCGTGGGTATCGAGCAGGACGGCGAGCTGCTCCGCGTGTTCTATATGATGGACTCCAACGGTTGCGGTTCACCGATGTGCGACGATCAAGGGGTTCAGACGCTGCCCCCTCTTGGCACGAACATCGTAAAGACGAGCGCTGGCTTTGGTGCGGATCAGATCACGTGGTACACCGATTCGATCAACGCGATTCACGCGATTGACGCGGACGTGAAGATTTCAATGGCGTTCCACATTCAGCCGTCGATTTTCCATGATGCATTCAAAAAGTATGAAGAATACACGGGGGAAACCGAAACCCCGTCCTCGTCGATACTGAAAAATCCTTTGAATTTGGATACGATGGAAACGGCTGACGAAACGGACTTTGGCTTCCTTGGCAGAATGATGAAAGGACCTTGGTTGAGCTCCTCGTTTAGCATTAGCAAGTTAAAGGAATTGAACGTGGATTCGATTTTCGTCGGGCACGAACATTGCAACAGCGTAAGTATCGTGTACGAAGGAATACGTTTCCAGTACGGTCAAAAATCTTCGACGTACGACCGCTATAACGTATTGACGGCAGACGGTAAAATCGTGAGCAATCAGGAAGGCACGGGCACGCCGTTGCTTGGTGGCACGGTGATTCCTGTTTCCGGTGAAGACGGTTCGATCGGCACGGGGTACATCTGCTATTACGGCGATCCGTTCGGGGTGAAAGAACCCGATCCCGTTGTGAACGGCTTGCAATACGGTACAGACTTTACAATGTGGAGCGACGAAGGTTCGTCAAGGGGCTCGATTGCAGCGGTGGAATACGACGAAAACACCAACGCATATCTCTATCAGTCGGGTACGGATATGAATAAGCTGTATATCAAGACGGACTTGCTCAAAGGTAAAGGAACGGTTTCCTTTGATATTCTCGTTGAGAAGGAATCGTCCGCCGATTGGGAATTTGCCGTTCGTATCAAACCCAACCAAACGGCAGACGTATTGCCGGGGGTTGTGAGCGGCTACGTGTATTATTCGACGACGGCGTCGGGTGATCAGAAGATTGCGTTGAACGAGTGGAAGACAGTGACGACGGACATCTCCGCGTTCGCGGACGTGTGCACGGAGTTCTCTATCGTGCTTGGCGGCGGCAATAATGCCGCGTACGTGAAGAATATCGTGATCGGTGACGTTGCGGAAGGCGGCGGCTCGGAGGGAGGCTCGGGGAGCGATAGCTCGATAGAGCAGCCCGAAGAAATCGTGGTGAACGGTCTGGGATTTAGCAACGTGCAATCGGGGCTCACGGTGACGGAAGTGCATTATGAGGGCGAGAACGCGTACAAGGTGACGGCGACGTCGCAAGGCAAGGTGTATATCGATCCTGCGCTCGTTGCCAACAAAACGACGTTTACCTTTACGACGTACGTCGCGGAAGCGCCTCCGGAAACGACGGAAGCGTTTATATTGCGTTTGAAACCAGACGGTGCGTTTACGGATATTACCGACGATCAAAAACACACGTATTATCAGATAAACGATTCGGATGAAAACGAATGCGTGATTCTCGGTACGTGGCAGACGTTCACGATCGATATTTCGTCGCTTGGCGATAAGTGCACGGAATTTTCGTTTATAATTCCTGCCGGCGGCACGGTATATTTTAGAGATATTACGATCGCATAAAATAGAATAAAAAACAAAAACGGCAGGGTACGTATCGTATCCACGCCGTTTTTTTTGCGCTTGTTTTATGAGATTTATAACAATTTGTTTTTAGGGCAGACTTTGATACAAATGCCGCACACGCTCCCCCTGCCTACGTCTTGGAAATGCTCTTTCATATATTTAGAGCATTTCTCCGCGTCAAAATTACGCTCGCCGTCCGTCGTCGGCTTTTCGCCAAAGATCGCCCCTGCCGGGCAGGCACGTTGGCAGAGCGTACACTCGCCGCAACCGTTTTCGATCACGGGCAGCTCCGCTGTCAAGGGCAGAGAACAGAGCACCGTCGCAAGGCGTACCTTGCTGCCGTATTCCGTCGATAAAAACAGTCCGCTCTTGCCCACGAACCCCAGCCCTGAAAGGACAGCCGCCGTCTTGTGCGGATATACGCCGCGGTAGGGGTTGTTTTTGCCAAGACTTTGGCTCGCTGCGATGGGCAGGCTCTCGCCGCCAAGCTCTTCGATTTTTCGTGCCAAGCGAAAGGCGATGGTATCGAGCAGCGTATTCGCCGTGCGGTAATGCTGAAAATACACGAACGACGGCGCGTCTTCGATCGTTTTCAAAATGCCGTCCGAGAGCTTTACCCCCACGGATATAGCGTAATGAAGGTGGGGCATTGTGGACACAGGGGACGTGCCCAGATTGCAAAATCCTACGATGTCCGCGCCCAGATCACGAGCGAGCGTTTTCAGCTCCGCCTGCGTAGCAGGGATATACAGTTCCTTTTCGGTTGTAGCTTTGTTCATACGTGCACTCCTTATTTCGCATAGTATAACACATTTGCACGAAAAAGGAAAGTGTTTTTGCGAGAAAGGGGATTTTGTTTGTGGTTTGGTTGTGCGCGAGAGGCGTTTTGTCAAGCGCAGTTCGCAAAATCTTAACAAAATTTTAACAATTTTCGACAGAGGGCTTGACTTTGCGCAGAAAATATATTATGATAGAGCAAAGGAAAAACTCTATGAAAAAATTGTTATTCGTTTTTAATCCACACTCGGGTACGGGTGTCATACGCAAGCATCTGGCGGAAGTGCTCGACGTCTTTACGAAGTCGGGCTATGAAGTCGTGGCGTACCCTACGCAATGTTCGGGGGACGGGATCAACAAAATCCGCGAAGAAGGCGCAGAGTTTGATCGTATCGTGGTCGCCGGCGGCGACGGAATGCTTAACGAGCTGGTCAACGGCGTGATGTCTCTGCCCAAGGAAGTGGAAACGGGGTATATCGCAACGGGTACGGTCAACGATTTCGCGGCGACGCACGGTATTCCCAAAAACGTGATCGAGGCGGCAAAAATCGCGGCGTCCGACAACGTTAAGGCGATCGATTTGGGGAAATTCGGCGATCGGTATTTTGCATACGTATCGGCGTTTGGGATCGCGACGGACGTGCCGTACAAAACCAAGCAATCGGCGAAAAATCATTGGAAAATCTGGGCGTACGTTTGGAATATTATCAAGTGTATCGGGCCGAACAAATTTAAGGCGGCTTGCCGAAAAATGCGCGTGGACGCAGGTGACGTCGTGTTTAACGGCGAGTTTATTTTCGGTACGATTTCAAACTCGAAATCGATCGGGACATTACATATTTTGGTGGATAAAAAGGTGGAGCTGGACGACGGACGCTTGGAGGCGTTGTTTATTCCGCGCCCGAAAAAGCTGCGCGAGTGGTTTCGGCTGTATAAGAACTTGCGCGAACAGGATTTTAGCCACTCAAAGCTGATGTTTGTACGCACGTCGGAGCTGAAATTGACGATGGAAAAGACGGCGTTTACGCTGGACGGCGAAGACGGCGGCGAGCACGAAGAGATCACGATCACGGCGCAAAAGCAGGCGTTAAAGATTGCCTTGCCCGAGCCGCAGTTGGTCACAAGAGACGGCGAAGAGATTGCCGTGGCGCTTAGCTCGATGAGCAAAAAAGAACGAAAAAAAGCGAGAAAAGCGGCGAAAAAGGCGGAGCGTGCGGAGGCAAAAGCGCAAAAACGCGCGGAAAAGCAGGCAAAAAAAGAACAGAAAAAACAAAAATGATTTTTAGGAGAGAGATATGCAAACGGTAATGCAACACGATACGTATGGCACGATTACATACGATGAAGGGTTTTGGACGGGCAAACGCACGGTGACGGTAGGTGGTGTTCCGCTCAAAAAGATCGACAGAAAGCATTGGGAGTGCGAGTGGAACGGCGTTGCGCTGCCTGCGAGCATTAAAGGGAACACGATGACGGGTGTGACGTTGACGCTCGGCGAAGAGAATATCACGATTGTGCCTAGACCTGCTTGGTACGTGTTAACGATGTCGATTCTGACGCTCGTTTTCATTATTGCGTGGGGATCGTCGGTGGAGCTGGTGAAGATTTTTCCGATCTTTGGCGGTGCGGTAGGCGGTTTGATTGCAGGGGTTGGCGCAGTGTTCAACCTGTATTTTGCAGGCAAAGTAGAAAAGGCTTGGCAAAAACTGTTGATCGGGATCTGTGCTTTTGCGGCGGCGGTGATTGCGACGCACATACTCGCGGTGATGTATTTGGGTGCACACGGGGCGCTTTGAGCGAGATTTTTAGAGAATAAAGCAGGACGGACGTGGAAAAAAGCCACGCCCGTTTTTTGTGGGATTTTTATAGCAAAAATCATTGACAATTTTTTTGCGGTGAAGTATAATAATAAAAATGAAGATGCAGGCGTATCGAAGCGGTCATAACGAGGCGGTCTTGAAAACCGTTTGGGGGAAACCCCACGGGGGTTCGAATCCCTCCGCCTGCGCCAAAAACACGGGAATGCCCAAAGGCATTCCCGTGTTTTTGCATAGGCGGAGGTTAGCGCGAACAATTTTATTTTCCGTGGTGCAATCTTTCAAAAAGCCTTGTATAGATGCGAAAAATATGCTATAATAAAAGAAAAAAGGGAACAAAATTATGAGAAAGAATTTGACAGCGAAAGCGTATATGTATCCGATGCCCGTGCTGATCGTGGGCACGTACGACGAGAACGGCACACCCGACGCGATGAACGCGGCGTGGGGTACGGTGTGCGATACGGCGCAGGTGGCGATCGTGCTTAGCGCGAGCCACAAAACGGTGAAAAATCTCTTAAAAACGCAGGCGTTTACGGTGGCGATTGCAGACGAGCAAAACGTCGTTGCCGCCGACTACGTGGGGGTGGTTTCTGCAAACAACGTGCCCGATAAGTTGACGAAAACGGGCTGGCATATCACGAAAAGCGAATTTGTCAACGCGCCGATTATCGAAGAATTGTCGCTCGTTTTAGAGTGCAAGCTGGTCAACTATGATACGGACACGGAAATCTGTATCGGCGAAGTGGTGAACGTCAGCGTGGACGAGCGGATTTTGAACGAAAAGGGCAAGATTGATTTGGCGAAATTCGCGCCGATCTGCTACGATTGCGGCGGGCACGGGTATTATAAGCTGGGCGAAAAGGTAGGCAACGCCTTTTCCGACGGTTTGCAATTAAAATAAAGGGAAACGGCAGTATGATTATTAAATTTAGTGAAATGGAAGAAAAGAAATTGCAGGCGTTTTACGGTGGCGACGGGGCGCTGATCGCAAATATGTTCGTGGACGAGAAGAACAAAATTTTGCGCGGCAAGCTCGTTCCCGGTGCGTCCATCGGCGCGCATAGACACGAGCCCACTTCCGAAATCATCTTCATTTTGTCGGGCAAGGGCAAGTCCGTTTGCGACGGCGTGGAAGAAAACCTTTCCGCAGGCGATTGCCATTATTGCCCCAAGGGCAGCGAGCATTGTTTAATCAACGTCGGCGACGACGATTTGTGTTTTTACGCCGTCGTGCCGCAGCAGTAGTAAGGGACGAACTATGGAAACGTTCGTGAAAAAATTCGATGCATTGACGGCGACGGAGCTGTACGAGATTTTGCGTGTGCGCGCAGAAGTGTTTATCGTGGAACAAAATTGCGCGTATCAGGATTTGGACGGCGTGGATTTGGACGCGTACCACGTCTTTTTGCGTGAGAACGGAAAAATCGTGGCGTATCTGCGCGTCGTGGACAAAGGAAAACGGCTGGACGAAGTGTCGATTGGCAGAGTGATTTCGTTAAAACGCCGCCAAGGGATCGGGGGAAAGCTGATGCAGGTCGGTTTGGCGGTCGCAAAGGAAAAATTCGGCGCGCGCACGGTCAAGGTGGGCGCGCAGGTATATGCAAAACCCTTTTACGAGAGTGTGGGCTTTGTACAGATTTCGGGCGAATATATGGAGGACGGCATACCGCATATCTATATGTCGCGCGAAGTGTGATTGCGCGTATTCCGTTGACAAGCGTCAAAAAAAGTGGTAGAATAAGGGTACTATGCAGCAGGAAGAAAAGAAGACGAAAGGACGAAAGGCGTGGGGCGTGATGTGGCGAGTGCTTTGCGGCGTGCTGGTGTTTATCTGCACGGTGATTTTAGCGTTCGTGGCGGTGGATCGAGTTCGGTTTCACGCGTTTTATAAACGGGCGGAGAGTACTTTTGCGACGCCGGGATTGCAGACGGGGTACGTGCCGCAGGGCTTTGACTACGACGAAGAGAAAGGCGTGTTCTTATCCACGGGATATATGACGGGCAAGAAATCTTCGCGCGTGTATGTGATGGACGGCAAGGGCGGCGAGTATTTTGTTTCGCTCGTGAAAGCGGACGGCAGCGCCTACCGTGGACACACGGGCGGCATTGAACACAACGGTGATTACGTGTATATCACGGGCAAGAGTGGGCTGGACGTGTTCCCGTATCAGGATATTTTGGATGGCAAACCGACGGTGGCGCAGGTGGGCGAGATCAAGACGTATATCGATCCTGCCTATTGCTATATCGCAGGCGAGTATTTATTGACGGGCTCGTTCTACCGTTCGGGGAACTTTGAAACTGCCGATTACGAGCGTATGGACACGCCGAATGGCGAGCACAATCCTGCGATTATGACGGCGTACAAGCTGGATAAGACGTATCCTTACGGTGTCGATCCAACGCCCCGAGCGGTGATTTCTACGCGTAAATGCGTGCAAGGTATGTGCATTACGGACAGCGGCAAAATCGTGCTGTCCACGTCGTACGGGCTGACGGCGTCACGTCTGTTCGTGTATGATAGCGCAAAGGTGCTCGTCGAGAACGGGTATGTGTTTAGCGGCAAAACGAAGAACGGCGAAACGTTCTCGTTCGATAACGTTGCACGTGTGTTTTTGGACGGCGCGAGCCATATCGACACGATCAAAGCACCGTGTATGAGCGAAGAACTGGTGTATTTGGACGGCAAAATTTATATTATGAACGAATCGGCGTGCGATCGGTATATCTTCGGGAATTTGACTTCGGGGAGGAAAATCTACGCGTATCCGTACGTATAAAATCAGGACAAAATCAGGACAAAATGAAAAGGCCGCGGTGCTCTTGGGAGCGCCGCGGCTTTCGGTTTAGTTGCCGTTTTTTGTTGTTTATATCAAAGTTTCGTATTCTTCGTACAGCGAATCGAGCTTTGTTTTAATCTCTTCCAAACGGTTGCATTTTTGGGTGAGCAGAGCGAAGTTTGCCGTCACTTCGGGCAAGGCGAGTTCGGCGTTCAAACGCGCGTCTTCGTCTTCCAGCGCGGCGATTTCGTCTTCGATTTTCTTGATACGGGTGCGGCGTTTTGCGTCCTGCGCCCGTTCTTCTTTGCTGCGATAATAGCTTTCCTTATGTTCGGAATTTGTCGAAAGGGTGGGGGATGTGGCGTGTTCAATCGCTTTTTCCGTCGCCTTTTGAGCCGCTTTTGTCTGCATTTTATAGGCGGTGTATTCGTCGTACGAGCCTTTGAATTCCGTCGCCGCTCCGTCTTCTAATTCCAGAATTTTTCCTGCGAGCGCGCGGATAAAATACCGATCGTGGGACACGAACAGCAGCGTGCCGTCAAATGCCTTTAATGCGCTCTCTAAACTCTCGCGCGCGGCGAGATCGAGATGGTTGGTCGGTTCGTCCAAAATCAAAAAGTTGCCCTGCTCGCACGCAAATACGGCGAGAGCGAGCTTTGCCCGTTCGCCGCCCGAGAGCATACGCACCTGCTTGTCCATATCTTCTGCAGGCAGACCTGCCTGCGCCAAAATGGAGCGTACCTTTGTCTGCTCCCACGTGACGTGCCGCCCCCACAGCTCGCCAAGCACCGTTTCGCTCGGCGAGAGGTTGGCATTTTCCTGATCATAACAGGCGATTTTGACAAAACGTCCCAGTTTGACCGCGGTGTTTTTGCCGCGAACGATCTCTTTTACCAGCGTCGATTTCCCCGTACCGTTATCCCCGATCACAGCGCATTTTTCGCCGCGCATCAGGGTAAAATTCGCGTTTTTAAGCAACGTTTTCTCGCCTGCCAAAAGGCGTAAATTTTGTACTTCCAGCACCCGTTCGTACGGTTTTTCAGCGTAGGAAAAGGTGAAACGAGGGGGGACGGGTGGCAACGACGGCTTTTCGATCAGTTCCATTTTTTCGAGCGCGAGCCGCCGCGATTGTGCCATTTTCGTCGTGGACGCGCGGACGAGATTTCGATCGACGTATTCCTGCATATGCGCGCGTTCTTCCTGCTGTTTTTCGTATTCTTTCAAAAGATGCGCGGTCTTTTCCGCTTTTAACGTCTTGTATTTTGTGTAATTGCCCTTAAAGACGGACAGTTTTTTGTTTTCCAGCTCGTAAATTACGGACACGAGCTTGTCCAAAAAATACCGATCGTGCGACACGGTAAGGATCGCGCCTTTGAAAGTGGACAGGTATTCTTCCAGCCAAAACAGCGTCTTCATATCAAGGTGGTTGGTCGGCTCGTCCAAGATCAAAAGCTCGGGCTCTTCCAGCAATAATCGGCAGAGTTGTAGCCGCGTTTTTTCGCCGCCCGACATTGTGCAAATGGTCTGCTCGTAGTTGTTTTCAAAGCCCATACCGTTGAGCACGGTGCGGATTCGCACTTCAAAATTATAGCTATCGCGCGCGGCGATCTGCCTGTTTAATGCCTCGTATTTTTGGCTCAAAGCGCGGTATTCCGCACTGTTTTCGTCCGTTTTTGCGATTTTTTCTTCCGTTTCACGCAGAGCGCTGATCGCGCGGATATCCGCGGCGAAAATCTCGCGCATTTCTTCAAATACGGTATTCGCCGAATCGTATCCGCCGTTTTGCGCCAGATACCCGATACGGATCCCGTTTTTGCGGAATAGCGTGCCTTTTTCCACGTCTAATTCGCCTAAAATTAAGCGGAGTAGCGTGGTCTTGCCTTCGCCGTTGCCGCCGATCAGCCCAACGCGTTCCCCCTCGTTTAGCGAAAAACAGACGTTTTCAAGAAGCGAACCGCCGTTAAAACCGAATTCTAAATTGTCTGCGGAAATCAGCATACGCGCCTCCGAATAGTTTGTTCTCTATTTCGCAAAATAAGGGTATGGATCAGAAACTTTTTGAAAAGTCCGCGCTTGGGAGCGCGAAATTGCCTACGCTAAGCCTGCGCGCGCCGCCGCGCTCACCCGAAAAATTGCAAGGTGCAAAGGACGGGTTTTTTAGGTGTATAACGCTGGTGTTTCCGATACGGTAGGGGTGTTTTGTTAAAAATCCCACTTTGGAATATACCTTTCGCCGCTAGAATCGCGCTGCTGTACGAACAGATTTTCAATGCCCAGCTCCGTTGCGGTATCGATCGCGGCGGCATATTCGCGCGCGGTGATTTTCCGCGAGAGCTCGGGGTATTTTTCCATGTCCCCAACGGGGGTGTACTGGCTCATTAGACTCAAATACGTGTCCTTGGGCAGGGAACGGGCAAACCATTTGAGTAGCGTTTTGGTGTCCGAAGAGCAAAGGGGCATTACGAGATGGCGCACGATACAGCCCGAGAGCATTTTACCGTTTTCGCGAAGGCGCAGGGGCTTTGCATTTGCCATAAATTCGATGGCGTCCGCCGCGACGTCGAAATAATTGTCCTTGCCCAAATACCGTTGCGAGAGGGAGGGGGAATAGAATTTCATATCGGGCAGGTAGATGTCCACGAACGGATCGATACGTTTTAGCGTGTCGATTTTTTCATAGCTGCCCGTGTTGTACACGACGGGGATTTTCGGCTGATAAAGCTCGAAAGCGGGGAGCAGGTACGCGATCACGTGCGACGGAGTGACGAGCGAAATATTCTCCGCGCCCTTATCTTCCAGCTCCTTAAAAATATCCGCGAGCTGCTGGGGGGTGATCGCTTTGCCGCGCTTTGCTCGCGAAACTTCGTAATTTTGACAGAACGCACAACGCAGGTTGCAGCCCGTAAAAAAGATCGTGCCGCTCCCGTTTTGGAAGGAAATGCACGGTTCTTCAAAGGGGTGCAGGTAATATTTTGCGATATGCAGCCCCGAAACGCCGCACGCGCCCACGCCGCGCGTTCGATCGGCGCCGCAGTTCACGGGACAAAGGGTACAATGTTTTAATAGCATCGTCATTTCGTCGTTCATAAGAACTATTATACCACGAACGAAAAAATATTGCAAGCGGCTTGCCTTTATACTGTCAGAATAAGTTGACAAAGGTCAAAAAATGGAGTATAATGAAACTCCCAAGAGAAAGTTGCGCCGCAAAGGCGCGGTTTTTTTGAGTGGAAACTTCGTTGCAAATCCCAAGCGCGGCGATGAACTATGTTAAAAAAAGGCGGAATTTTTACATGAAAAAGTTTTTTACGAGCGAAAGCGTCACCGAAGGACATCCCGACAAGGTATGCGATAATATTTCCGACGGGTTGTTGGACGCAATTTTGGCGCAAGACCCCTACGCGCGCGCGGCGATCGAGTGCGCAGCGGCGTTCGATACTTTGCTGATTATGGGCGAAGTGACAACGACGGCAAAGGTCGATTACGAAACAAAAGCAAGGGAGATTATCAAGGAGATCGGGTATGATTTCGGTACGTTTTCGTGCGATAGCTGCAAAATCATTACGGCGATTCATCAGCAATCCCCCGATATTGCGATGGGCGTGAACGCGTCTTTAGAAAAGAAAACGACGGGCGGCGACGAAGCGGATCAGCTGGGCGCAGGCGATCAAGGTATGATGTTCGGCTATGCTTGCCGCGAAACGAAAGAATTGATGCCGCTTACGCTGTCTTTGTCCCACCGCTTGGCAAAGCGTTTGACGGACGTGAGAAAGAACGGCACGTTGCCTTATCTTCGTCCCGACGGCAAAACGCAAGTGACCGTGGAATACGTGGACGGCGTGGCAAAGCGCGTGGATACGGTGGTCGTTTCCACCCAGCACGACGCTGTGGTGTCGCAAGAACAGATCCGCGCGGATATGAAAAAATTCGTCATTGACGAGATTGTACCTGCGGCGCTGATGGACGAAAATACGAAAATTTATATCAACCCGACGGGGCGTTTTGAAATCGGCGGTCCGGAAGGGGATAGTGGCTTGACGGGGCGCGAAATTATCGTCGATACGTACGGCGGCAGATGCGCGCACGGCGGCGGCGCGTTCTCGGGCAAAGATCCGACGAAGGTGGATAGGAGCGCGGCGTATTTCTGCCGTTATATCGCAAAAAATCTGGTGGCGGCAGGGCTTGCCGACGAAGTGGAAATTCAGGTGGCGTATGCGATCGGCGTGGCGAAACCTGTGTCCGTGTTCGTCGATAGCCACGGCACGGGCAAGGTGGACGACGAACGTCTGGTCGAGATTGTGAAGAGCGAATTCGATTTGCGGCCGTATGCGATTATCCGCACGCTTGATTTGCGCAAACCCGTGTTCAAGAAAACGGCGGCGTATGGGCATTTTGGCTACAAAGGCTTTGCGTGGGAACAGCTTGACCGCGTGGACGATCTGAAAAAATATTTATAATGTATAGGTAGTAGAGCGAGTGCCGCGCGGTGAAAAGACCGCGCGGCGCTTTTTTTTACCCAAAAGACGATCTGCCTTTCGATGGGAGCGAAAGGCAGATCAAAAAAGTTATGTGGGGTCGTGTGTGCAAACGTTATTCCGCAACCGTCGAAGAGAGCTCGTCGCTGCTTACTTCGCTGCTTGCCGAGCTTTCGGAAATCTCGGACGAAGTTGAAGACGAAACTTCGGATACGGGTGCGCTGCTGCCGCTGCTTTGCGGAGCAGGATCGTCCTTTTTACACGCGGCAAATGCGAGCATACCGCAGCAAAGGGCAAGGGAAAGTGCCAGAGTGAACATTTTTTTCATACTATCCTCCTGAAAAATGAAAATGTTGGTTTTGCGTTTGTTCGTCCGCAAAAACCGCTCTGACACTTTATAAACAATTCAAAAGGAAAAAATATTGCACGCAGGGAAAAAGTTTTCAAAAAAACCGTCTATTTTTTTGCTTTTTTGTCGAAAAAGCTCAAAAAGGGCATATACGGTACGCGTTGAGCGGAGAAAAATAAAGACGGGGCGTATAAAAACGCTCCGTCTTCATATTGTGTTTTTTGTTTACAAGAGTACGATGCCGTGCTCTTTGCACACGCGGCGCGTTTCTTCGTCCCACAACGACACCTGCACTTCGCCGATATGCGCTTTGCCGAGTAAGAGCATCGAAAGGCGTGATTGCCCGATGCCGCCGCCCATTGTGAGGGGCAATTTTCCGTCGAGCAACGCTTTGTGGAAAGGCAGCGCGCGACGTTCGTCCGCGTTCGCTTTCGTCAGCTGCTCGTCCAGCGATTTTTCATCGACACGGATACCCATTGACGAAATTTCCATCGCGCAATCCAAAACGTCGTCCCAGAACAAAATATCTCCGTTGAGCGCCCAGTCGTCGTAGTCGGGCGCGCGATTGTCGTGCGGTTTGCCCGATTTCAGCTTGTCGCCGATCTGCATAATAAACACCGTTTTGTGTTCTTTTACAAAGGTGTTTTCACGTTCTTTCGAGCACAGGTCGGGGTACAGGTCTTCCAGCTCCTGCGAAGTGATAAAGGTGACGGTACGGCACAGCTCCACGTCGATCTGCGGATAGCGGCATTTTAAGAAATCGAGCGTATCACAAATTGCGCCGACGATGCCCTGCACCACCTTTTTGAGATAATCGAGATTGCGCGTTTCGCGCGTGATGATCTTTTCCCAGTCCCATTGATCGGTGTAAACGGAGTGGAGATTATCCATTTCTTCGTCGCGGCGAATCGCATTCATATCGGTGTAAAGCCCTTCGCCTGCGGAAAAACCGTACGCCAAGAGCGCCATACGTTTCCATTTCGCGAGCGAGTGCACAACGACGGCGTCCTTGCCCGTTTCTTTAAGGTCAAAGCGGACGGGGCGTTCCACGCCACTCAAATCGTCGTTCAAACCCGTGGTGGGATCGACGAACAGGGGAGCGGAAACGCGTTTTAAGTTCAGCGCAAGGCACAGCCTTTCTTCAAAAGTCCGTTTCAGCAGCCCGATAGCCGTCTGCGTATCGTACATACCCAAATTCGATTGATAGCCCTTGGGTACGATCACTTTGCTCATAAAATCACTCCTTTTGCGATAGAGATATGGATAGTATAACACATTAACGTTGTTATTGTCAACAAGATTTTTAATCAAACCGCCGCGTGCAATCGAAAAAATAAAAATGTTTTCATAAAGCGCAGCATCTTTTTTGCGATTCTTGTCTTAAAAGCAAACAAAAAAGGGTATATATGTAAGGGCGTTTGCACTTTCGCGCACGTTCGCGCGCGCCTTTTGCGATATTTTTTGGGAAAATAGCCTGAAAACGCTTTGATTTTTCAGGGAAATATTGTACAATATATAGTGACGATAAAATGCCGAAAAAGCGGCGGTTTACCTATAAGGTAAAACTTCGTCCAAAAAAGAGTAAGAAAAAATAAATCTATCGGAGTTTTTTAAGATGGGATTGATCAAATATTTGACGAGTGGCGACGCAAGACGCAGCTTGAAAAAGCTGAACAAAATGGCGGATCAGGTAGAGGCGTTAGAGCCGAAGTACCAAGCGATGGACGACGAGACCTTAAAAGGTCAGACGGCGGTGTTAAAACAGCGCCTTGCGGACGGCGAAACGCTGGACGATATTCTCTTTGACGCGTTCGCGGCTTTGCGCGAAGCGGGCAAGCGTATTTTGGGTATGCGCCATTTCCGCGTGCAGATCATCGGCGGTATCTGTCTGCACCAAGGCCGTATCGCAGAGATGCGTACGGGTGAAGGTAAAACGCTCGTTTCCACGCTCCCTGCGTATTTGAACGCGCTCTCGGGTAAGAGTGTGCACATCGTCACGGTCAACGATTACCTTGCAAAGCGTGACGCGGAGTGGATGGGTAAGGTTCACAAATTTATGGGCTTGACCGTCGGTTGCGTTGTGCCCGGTATGGAAGACGACGAAAAGCGCGCAGCTTACAAGTGCGACATCGTGTACGGTACGAACAACGAATTTGGGTTCGACTATCTTCGTGATAATCTGAAAACCGATTTGAGCAAAATGGTACAGCGCGATTTGACGTTTGCGATCGTGGACGAAGTGGACTCCATTTTGATCGACGAAGCGAGAACGCCGCTCATCATCTCGGGCAAGGGTGAAAAATCGTCCGATCTGTACGTGCAGGTGGATAAGCTCGTCCGCACGTTCACGGGCGGCTTTGACGACGATCTGAAAGAAGCGGAAGAGGCGGCGATGCAAGAAATGCGCGCCAACAAAAAGAAGAACAAGAAAAAGGCGATCGTCGAGGACGTAGAAGAAGAGGACGAAGAAGAGTTTGTCGATTATACCAAGATGACCTTGGAAGAGCAGGCGAACTACGAAGCGGAATTGGCAGAAAAGAAAGCGGCGGCAGCGGCGGCTGCGCCCGAGGGTAGAAAATCGCTGGCGATGGCGCGCAACTGGGATTACATCATCAACCGCAAGGACAAGACGGTGGAGCTCACCGACAGCGGCGCGAGAAAGGCGGAACGTTTCTTCCGCATCGACAACATCGCAGAGATTCAACACGCCGATCTCAACCATCATATTCAGCAGGCGCTCAAAGCGCACAAGCTCTTTAAGCTGGACGAAGATTATATCGTGAGCGATGGCGAAGTGGTCATCGTGGACGAATTCACCGGCCGTCGTATGAACGGCAGAAGATATTCGGACGGTCTGCATCAGGCGATTGAGGCGAAGGAAGGGGTGGAAGTTCGCAGCGAAAACAAGACGTATGCGACGGTCACGTTCCAGAATTACTTCCGTCTGTACAAAAAGCTGTCGGGTATGACGGGTACGGCAAAGACGGAAGAAGCGGAATTTAGAACGATCTATTCGCTCGACGTAGTCGAAATCCCTACCAACCGTCCGATCAAGCGCGTCGATTTGCCCGATATGGTGTATTCGACGTTCGACGGTAAAAAGCGTGCAATCGTGGACGAAATTATGAAACGTCACGAGAGCGGTCAGCCGATCTTGGTGGGTACTTCGTCCGTAGATAAATCGGAAGAAATTTCCCGTTTGCTCAAACGCAACGGCGTAAAACACAATATTTTGAACGCGAAGAACCACGAACGCGAAGCGGAGATCGTGGCGCAGGCAGGGCGTAAGGGCGCGGTGACCATTTCGACGAATATGGCAGGGCGTGGTACGGATATTTTGCTTGGCGGCAACGCCGAGTACTTGGCGAAAAAGCGTCTGCGCGAAGAAGGGAACAACCCCGAAGACATCGATTTGGCGATGAGTTTGTACATCACGGACGTGAGCGAAGAGATCGCTGCGCTCCGCGAAAGATATAAGAAAGTGTACGCGCATTACAAAGCGGAAACGGATGCGGAAAAGGAAGAAGTGGTAGCGGCTGGCGGTCTTTGTATCATCGGTACGGAACGTCACGAATCGCGCCGTATCGACAATCAGCTCCGCGGCCGTGCAGGCCGTCAAGGGGACATCGGTATGTCCGTGTTCTTCCTGTCCTTGGAAGACGATCTCGTTATGCGTTTCGGCGGCGAGCGTATGAAGGCGCTGTACGCGTTCTTTAAGATCGACGAAGATACCTGCTTGCAATCGAAAATGCTCTCGCGCGGCATCGAAAACGCGCAGCGCAATATCGAAGGCAGAAACTTCGGTATCCGTAAAAACGTATTGCAGTACGACGACGTTATGAACAAGCAGCGTTTGGTTATGTACGAAAACCGTATGAACGTTTTGCGCGGTGAGAACGTGCACGAGCAGGTGCTCAAATATATCCCCGACTACGTTGTGGAAACGGTGGCGAGCGCGGTAAATATCGACGCTATGCCTGAACTTTGGAACGAAGACGAACTCAACGCGGCGTTGGAAGCGAAAGTGTTGCCCGAAGGCACGAACTACGTCACGCGCGAACGTTTGACGAAGTGGGATTACGAAACGGCAATCCGCAAGATTTCAAAGAAAGTCGAAAAGGAATACGAAAACAAGATCGCAGCGCTCAAAGAACAGGGCGTAGATTTCTCGCAGATTGAACGCCGTGTATTGCTGATGACGGTAGATAGAAACTGGATCGATCATATCGACGCGATGGATCAGCTCCGCAAAGGCATTTCGCTGCGTGCATACGGACAGGTTGACCCCGTTATTTCGTACAAGAAAGAAGGGTTTGATATGTTCGAAGAAATGGTAGAACGTATCCAGCGTTCGGTAATCAGCGTGCTCTTGAAGGTAAAAGTGGAGATGCGTCCTGCGCCTATGCCTATGCAGGCAAGACCGATCGCGCCTGCGGCAAACGGCACGAACGGTGCGCCGACGAACGCACAGCCCACGCCTGCGGCAGCGCCTGCTCCCGTGAGAGTGTTCCGCCGTCAGATGCCCGAGCCGCTCTCGAATATGTCGTCGTTCAAGGCGGCGCAAGCGGCACAGGCAGCGCAAAAAGCGGCAGAAGAAAAGAAAAACAACGAATAATCGGCAGGTAAGAGGATAAAAATATGTTCAAAGCAGGCGATTACAGATTAAAAGTGCAATCGATGCGCGCAACGCTCAAAGAAGCGGAATACGCGCTGGATATTGAGCATTTGCGTCCCCGTTTGGCGGAGCTGGAAAAGGAACAGGAAAAACCCGAAGTTTGGCAAGATATGGAAAAATCGACCAAAATCGGCAAGGAAGTTTCTGCACTCCGCAACAAAATCAACGCGTACGAGGACGGCGCGACGGCGTTATCCGATGCCGAAGACGTCATCGATTTGATTGAAGAAACGGAAGACGAGAGCTTGATTCCCGAGCTCGACGAAATGTTAAAAAATGCGGAAAGGGACATCGAAGATATGCGTATTCGCGCTATTTTGAAAGGCGACTACGACAACCACAACGCGATGCTTTCCCTGCACGCAGGCGCAGGCGGTACGGAGGCGTGTGACTGGTGTCAGATGCTCTACCGTATGTACAACCGCTATTGCGAAAAGATGGGCTTTAAGGTGACCGAGCTTGACCGAGAGGCAGGGGACGGGGCTGGATTAAAGAGCGTTTCGTTCCGTGTCGAAGGGGAAAACGCGTACGGGTATTTGAAGGTGGAAATGGGCGTGCACCGCTTGGTGCGTATCTCGCCGTTCGACGCCAACAAACGCCGTCAAACCTCCTTTACCTCCCTCGAAGTTAGGCCCGAAGTAGAAGATGATAACGAAGTGGAAATCAACGACGACGAT
>JAFTSO010000023.1 GCA_017467265.1 Clostridia bacterium | reverse complement strand
GTTGAAAATTCCCTTGGGGAACAAGGGACGGATGGGACGGTCGATGAGACGGCTCGTGAGAATCGCCTTATCGGACGCTCTGCCCTCGCGCTTTTTGAAGCCGCCGGGGATCTTACCTACGGCGAACATTTTTTCTTCATAATCCACGGAGAGGGGGAAGAAATCCATACCTTCTCTCGCCGTTTCGCTCATACACACCGATACGTGTACCGCCGTGTCACCACAGCGCACCAAACATGCACCGTTTGCCTGTTCCGCATACTTGCCAATCTCTACGACGAGCTCTCTGCCTGCGTAATTTGTCTTAAATACTTTGCTATTGCTTAAATCCGGCATTGTTGTAAATCTCCTTATACTTGAATTCTTTTTTGTTCTTGTCCGTCCGCGTCGCCCGACGGGGACGGGGTCCGATACGTAGCGCGTGGAACAAAGCTTATGCCGTGGCTTGTCCGCGCTTTTTGCCGCGTATCCGTGGTTGCCTTTCTCCGCCTATCACAAAAAAGAGCGAGTTGAAATAACCCGCCCTTTCGTGCTTGCTTATTTTCTCAGACCCAACGCTTCGATAATCGCTCTGTATCTTTCGATATCTTTTGCTTTGAGATAATCCAAAAGACCACGGCGCTTACCTACCATCTTCAACAGACCGCGACGGGAGTGGTTGTCCTGCTTGTGCTGTTTCAAGTGTTCGTTGAGGTGGTTGATTCTCTGCGTCAACAGAGCAATCTGTACTTCGGGCGAACCCGTGTCGCCTTCGTGGGTAGCAAATTTTGCAATGATTTCGTTCTTTTCCATTTCTTTATCCTCCTGTGTTTTGGAAAATTATATCACGAGCCGCAGAGCCAAACGTGGAGAATCGTTCCGCCCAGACAGCCGTTATTACTATTTTAGCATATTCTTTTTCGATTGTAAACCAATTATGCGCCGTTTTTTACTTTTTTTCGCGGTTTATAAGAAAAACTTTCGCCTTTTTTCGATCGTTTCTTCTACGTGCGCGATATACGTGGGCAAATCTTTTTGCGACGCTAGCCGCGTGATCAAACCTTTGTCCGTAAACACGCGCTTGGATACCGCGTTCGCGCCCACCGCTAAATTGTCCGCAATCTCTTCCATAATGTCGATGTTATAAACGCAAGCCTTGTTCGGCTTTGTCCAGCCTACGTTTTCGTTGTTGCCCACCTGATATTTTTGGCGGTACATATAATAGGGCTCGTAGCCGTTCGATCCTAAAATTTCGCGCGAAGCGGATACCATATCCGAAATAAAATCGTTTTCGAGATACTCCGTTTCCTCTTTGAGCTTTGCACCTGATTTTAGAGACAAACAATGCACCGTGATATTGTCCGCACCCGTTTGCACCGCTTTTTGCACGCTACGCACGAACACGTCGGGCGTTTCGCCTTCCAGCCCTGCGATCAGGTCAACGTTGATGTCAAAGCCGTATTTTGCAGACATCGCAAAGGCGTTGTAAACGTCCTGCTCGGTGTGTTTTCTGCCGATTTTCTGCAAAGTTTCGTCCGAAAAACTCTGCGGATTGATGCAAATACGCGTCACGCCAAAGTCTTTTAAGAGGGAAAGTTTTTCCTCCGTAAACACGTCGGGGCGGCCTGCCTCTACCGTGTATTCGACGTTCGCACCGTGGCGAACGTAAATGGGCTCAATCGCCTGCAATACCCGTTTCAACTCGGGCACGTCCAGCGCGAACGGCGTTCCGCCACCGATATAGACGCTGCGAAGATTGCCAACGCTCTCGCCTGCCGCCTGCAATTCCTTATCCAAGCAATCGAGATACGCAGGTAAAAAATGCCTTGTTTTGTCAATCGGCGCGGTGATAAACGAGCAGTAAGCGCATTTCGTCGGGCAAAAGGGCAAGGAAACGAACAGATCGGTGTTGCCGTCCTTCTTTTCGTAGATTCCTCCTTGCGCCGCCAAAATCTGCGCCACCAGCGCGATATTTTCGGCACGTACCCCCATCTTTTGGAAAAGCTCGGCAAAATCTTTGCCTTGTTCCTTTTCCATATACGCAAGTTTTGTCGGGCGAATCCCCGTCAGCGCGCCCCACGGCATTTGTTCGCCGTATTCCGCACTCAAAATTTGGTACAAGCGAAGCTTTGCAAAGCGGCGTTCCAAACGCTTAAATTCAAGTTCATCGCGTACCGTACCCCCGTCTTCGTAATAAAAATTCTTACCATCGACGGAAAAAGAATTACAGAAAACGCCTTCTTTGTACTGAAAGGCGTGCGCGAGCATTTCGGGACGGCTTTTGAACAAACGCACGACGTCGAGCAGCTCGTTTTCCAGAAATTGACAATCGGTGGTAAAGGTCATTATTATCTCCGTTTCCGCTTACGCGTCGAGCATAAACGGATTGTATTTTCTCTCGTTTGCAATCGAAGTTTGTTCGTTGTGTCCAGGATATACGGGCATATCTTCCAGCGCGGCGAGCCGCCGCAGCGATGCGCGCATCTGTGCAATATCCCCCGTCGGAAAATCCGTCCTGCCGATGCTATCTGAAAAGAGCGTATCCCCCGTGAACAAGTACCGTCCCCCGTCCTTTGCTGTGAAAAGGTAGCAGCAGCTCCCTGCCGTGTGCCCTGGGGTAAGCAGCATTTTAACGGAAATTCCGTCCAAAATTTTCTCTTCGTTGTCCGCAAACGTTTCGTCGATCGCATACGCAAAACGGGGCGCACCGAACAGATCAAATACGTCCGCGCTCGTCCCGATGAGCGGTTTTTCTTGCTCTGAACAAAGCACCTTTGCGCCCTGCTCTTGCAACGCATGCACACCAAATACGTGGTCAAAATGACAATGGGTGAGCAATACGTACGCCGCTGTCAAGCCGCGATTTTTCAGCTCGTCCGCAACGCGAGGCTGGGACGGATCAATGACAATCGCCCTTTTCTCGTCGATGGGTATGATATAAGTATTCGCCCCGAAACCACGGGGCGAAATGGTGATGATCTGCATACATTATTCTCCAAGGGAATTTTTCCCGTAATCCACGGACGCTCGGTCGAGTTAAAACGGCGGAGATACAAGCAAGACGAGAAGGGCGCGGCTTTCCCAACGGGAGCGTACATAGACGTACGTGACCAAGGGAAAACGCAAGCCCGACAAAGTATTGCGACGTATATACGTCGTTTTTAGGTGAGAGAAGTGATACGGTGGACATTATATATCCGTTTATCTGACTGTATCTTTTTCAAGAGCAAATCGATTTCGGAAATATCGGTCAGGGAAATGGACGCTTCTAACACCGCGTCGTGATTTTTATCAATTCTACCGTTGACCGCCGTGATGGAAAGTTTCATCTCGGATACTGCCCACGAAAGCACGGACAACGCCGCGCCCTGATCGGCTGCACGGATAGAAATATTCGCATTGAAACGCTGTTTCGCACCCGCAGCGATCTGCCACGCCGCAGGCAACAAGCGCCCCTTGTCCACACCTTTTAAGTTTGGACAATCCGCACGGTGCACGACTACCCCCCTACCACGGGACGTATAGCCCACGATTTCGTCGCCCGGAACGGGAGAACAACAGCCGGCAAAACGCACCAGCATACCACCCTGCCCGTTGATGAGCACACCGCCCGTCACTTTGCTGCCGTCGCTCTTCACTTCGAACGCCGCCATTGGCGTTTCTTTGCGATAGCAATCGATGAGCTTGAACAGCACCTGGTTGACGGAGATCGAACCGTAGCCCACCGCCGCGAACATTTCGTCCTGTTCGTTGAACGAGAACCGTTCGCTGATGCGCTTGAACGCCTCGGGCGTGAGCAACGTCGAAAGGGAATATCCCTTCTTCTTCGCCTCTTCGTCCAGTTTCAGCTGCCCGATGCGGATGTTTTCTTCCTTCAATTCGTTCTTATAAAATTGACGGATTTTCGCTTTTGCACTCGAAGATTTTATAAATTTCAGCCAGTCGCGCGAAGGGCCTTTGGAGTTCGGCGAAGTGATTACTTCGACCACGTCCCCCACTTCCAGCGTCGTAGTAAGCGGCACAATCTTGGAATTGACGCGCGCGCCCGTACAATGATTGCCGACTTCCGAGTGAATCGCATACGCAAAGTCGACGGGGGTTGCGCCCGGGGGAAGAGAAATGACCTTGCCACGCGGCGTGAACACCAAAAGCTCGTGGCTATACAACTCCGTTTTCAGGGCACTGATAAATTCTTTGGAGTCTTTGAGATCCCCTTGCCACTCCATTACTTCGCGCAACCAAGCAAGGCGGTTTTCAAAATTCGTCGCCTCTTCTTCCGTCTTGCCTTCCTTGTATTTCCAATGCGCCGCGATACCGAATTCCGCAACGCGGTGCATCTCTTCCGTACGAATCTGAATCTCAAACGGCTGACCGTATTTCGTCATAACCGTCGTATGCAACGATTGGTATTTGTTGGGCTTTGGCGTAGCGATATAGTCCTTGATACGTCCGGGGATCGGTTTCCATTTTTCGTGGATTCTACCCAGCACCGTATAACATTGATTGATATCCTTTACAATGACGCGCACCGCTGTCAAATCGTAAATTTCATCCAAGGTCTTGCCCTTATTTTTCATCTTTTTATAGATGGAATAGAAATGTTTCGGCCGTCCGAACACTTCGCCTTCCACACCGTCCGCCTGCATCAAATCTTTGAGATCGGCAACGATATTATTCACGAATTCTTTGCGCTCGGAGAGCTGCTCGCGGATATTATAGAGCAGGTATTCGTACGATTCGGGATCGAGATATTTCAAACACAAATCTTCCAGCTCGCACTTGATCTGCGAAATACCCAGTCTGCCTGCAAGGGGAGCAAAAATGTCCAGCGTTTCGCTCGCCATACGTTGCTGGCGTTCATGCGAAAGGAAATTTAACGAGCGCATATTGTGCAAGCGGTCGGCGAGCTTGATGATGATCACGCGCACGTCCTTTGCCATCGCCACGAAAATACGACGGAAATTTTCCGCGTTCTCGTCCTCCTTGGACTTAAATACAATCTTTTCGAGCTTGGTCACGCCGCCAACGAGCGTCAAAATTTCTTCGCCGAACGCCGCGCGGATATCGTCCGCCGTGGAATCGGTATCCTCGATGACGTCATGCAAAAGTGCCGCGGCGATCGTCGCCGCGTCTAACCCCAGATCGATGAGAATATCCGCCACCGCGCAGGGGTGTATAAAATACGGCTCGCCTGACGCACGTTTTTGATTCGCATGCGCCTGCTTTGCGTATTCGTACGCCTTGAACAGGACGGCGCGTTCTTCGCCCTCGTACGCCTCTTCAATTTTTTTTAACGTTTTTTCCGTTTCCATACTCTCGCCTCTTTCGTAGCCAAGACTCAATTGCCCTGCAACAAGCACACTTTGCGATAAATCGCCGAATCGTTCAGCTCTGCCTTTACACCACGATACACGGTGAGTTTGCCGCTTTCGAACGCCACCAACCCCAGCTCTTCAAACACACTGAGCGCAAAGATAAATTCCATTTTATCAAAGCCCAAGCCGTTGCAAGACACAGCCAGCTCTTCCACCGTTTCACCGTGTAAACTGTTCACTTCACGGCGAAGCGCCGAGAAAATCTCCAACAGGCTCTCGCGCGCCACGTCCAACCCTTCGAACATTTTATAGCCGCACACGTCGCGGTTTACGTACACCTTTCGCCCTTCCAGCGCCGCTACGTTGAAATCGGACGGCACGTCCAAGAAGATAAAATCCCTAAACCCCGACAAATCTGCGTCGGGTGCAGGCGAAATCACCAATGCGTTGGCAAGGTTTCGCGAAGAGGGATAGAACAGATCGCAACCGAACTTTTCCAGCCCGTCATAATAGCGGAGCGTGCACCGATCAGACGCGATTAAACACAACCCGTATGGACACTCTTGCTGTTTTTGCGTGATGAGCGCCTTCGTTTCTTCCAAGGACAGCTCTTCCACGTCCGCCGCGATCGTATTCGCATACGAACGGGCGATCGTGTTGGCAAAAATGCTTTCCGCCGCCTTTCTGCCCGTCCTGCCGTCATACAAGAGATCGCGCACGTGTCCTTTGATATATTCTCTGCCCCTGAACTTGGACAGGTTAATTTCGAAAATAAAATTCTTTTTGACGTCGCTCTCGATGATTTTCAGGTTCTTTGCGCCCGAAAAATACATCAGATCGATACAGTCGCTCTTCACCGACAAATGCGGCGACATCGGCTTGACAGGTCGCGCCAAGCACGCCCCTGCCGTAATCGAAAACAGCGGACGTCTGTGTCCTACGCCGTACGGCTCCATTTCCGCCAGCTCGCGTGCAAATTTTTCAGGGAAACGATCGGTGATCTCCGCGCTAATCGGAATCACCTGCTCGAAGTCTTCGCTCGAATACGTCCTGCCGATCTCTTCACCCAAAGCCCGTTCGAGCTCGTCGAATTTATCCACGCGAATATTGATCCCTGCCGCCTGTGCGTGACCACCAAATTCTTCTACGTGCTCCGCACAATTTTTCAGGGCGGTGAAAATATTCACGCTCTCGATACTGCGTGCGCTGCCTTTGAGCATATCGCCGTTGCGAACGAACAGCAGCGTAGGACGATTGTATTCCTCCGCGATACGTGCCGCCACAATCCCGACAAAACCGCTGTTCCAGCTCTCGTCCGAGAGCATAATCACGTTCCCGTACGCACCCTTTTCCAGTAGCTTTTTCTTTGCCGACGCGTACAGCTCGTCACAGCATTTTTGCCGTTCGATATTGTACGTGCAGAGCTTGGTCGCCAGCTCGTAAATCTCCGCTTCGTTCTCGGAAATGAATAGCTGGAACGCCGCCTGCGCGTCCCCCATACGACCTGCCGCATTGACGCGCGGCGCTACGTTAAACGCCAACGTCTGCGCGGTGATATTCTCGGTGTTTTTACCCAGCAACTGCGCAAAACAGGAGCGGAGCTTGGTATTGAACCGTTTCAAACCTTCCGTGACAATATCGCGGTTTTCGCCCAAGAGCGGCACACTGTCCGCCACCGTTGCGAGCGTAGCAAAATCGAGATATTGATACGCCTTTTCGCCGATGAGCGCACAGGCGAGCTTGAACGCCACCCCTGCGCCGCAGAGATTGTCGTACGGATAATCGTCTTCTAATTTTGGATTGACGATAACGCAATCAGGCAAAATTTCGGGGAGTTCGTGGTGATCGGTGACAATCACGTCCGAGCCGAGCTCATAGATATATTGCGCCTCTTTTGCACACGAAATACCGCAGTCCACGGTAATAAACAGCTCGGGATTGCACTCTTCGAAAATGCGATCAATCGTTTCCTCGGACAGCCCGTACCCGTCCACACGTTCGGGCACGTACACCTGCGCCTCGATACCGAAATCGCGCAAAGCGTGATACATAATTGCGGACGCGCAAATCCCGTCGGCGTCATAGTCGCCAAACACCGCCACCGTTCTGCCTTCGTCACGCGCTTGCGTAATCAGCTCCACCGCCTCTTCCATACCTTTCATCAAGTAAGGCGAAAGGAAATTCTTCTCGGAAGGGTGCATAAAACGGCGGATTTTCTGCACGGTATCCACACCGCGCGCGTACAAAATCCGCGTGATCTGCTCCGTCAAGCCCGTCGCCGCCGCCAGATCGGAGATGATATTCAATTGTTCTTCCGAAAAGGAATATTCGGGAACAATGCGTTTCATATTGCCTACCTTTGAGAATTTTTGTTTGTTTATTTTGCCGTTCGCGCGCCGCGTAGCGCGCCAAAATGCACCAGCGCATACACACGTCTAACGGCTGCATTAAGAAAGCGTACGGGCGGAAGGAAGCCCCCTCCCGCCCGTTTCGTGTTTACGTTCTATCAATCGGCAATTTCTTCTTCCGATTTCTTTGCTTTTTCGCCTTTCTTTGCGCCCTTATAGCCCGTCGATTTGTTTGCCGCCAGCTTGTCTGCGAGCTTTTTCGCAGGCACGAACGTAGCGGGTACGAACAACAAACCAAGGAACGCCGACGCCAAGATCGCCAAGATCGCCGCAAGCGAGAACCAAGCGATTGCCGCTTTGCCCACGCAGATCATTACGATCAGCGCTACGCCGAGCATTGCCGCAAACGTTGCCGTTTCCGCCCAAGCGATGGACGAGGATACCAGCTCTTCTGCCGATTTATCCGCCGCGGAGTCTTCCTTTTGCGCCGCACGCAATTTGTTGAAGAACGCCATTACCGTCACCGTCGTAAAGAGTACGGACGCTGCGATCACCGCCGCTACCGCAGGGGTGACAGGGATACGTACCAACGCGATGAGCGCCGTCGTCAAGCCTACCGAGAGCACGTTGCCACCCAAAAGGTAGAGCGCCGCAAACAGTCTATAACGAATCCAAGCATACAGGAAGGATGCTACCGCGAAGATCACCAGCGCGATCAAGCCGCGACCTACGTAGTTCTTCGCCACCGTACCGATAATCTCAACGTCTTCTACGCTGACAGAAACGATGGCGTCTTCAAAATCCGCCGCCAATTTCTGATCGATGCCTGCCTTTGCAGTGCGAAGGCTGTCCAACGACGTATCTTTGTCGAAAATATACACGATGTCATAGCCAGCAGCGCCTTTTTCCGAAACGCGCGTATCGTCTGCCTCTACACCGACTACGCCGAACACGCCGTTCACCGCGCTTTCAATATCACCGCCGTCCATCTGATAGGAATAATAGTCCACGGAAACGGTGACCGTTTTTACGTCCTTGATGCTGCTATTAAAGCCGAGCACTGCGCACAGCACGATACCTGCCGCCAAGATCACCGCCAAGATCGCCGAAACAATCCATGCGAATTTCTTTGTCAATTTCAAGTTGGGAGCTTTACAACACTTAATCTTCATCGTCGTCATCCTCCCTTACAAAACGGAAATATTTGAATTTGTTATTGCTTGCGGAGAGCAAGGTAAAGTTGATACCTCTTTCCCAGAGCAAATTACAGAATGCCGCCGCGATCACGCAGATCAACGACTGAATTGCGAGCGTATGCAAATTCGCCACGCCAACAAGCAACGAGAGCGCCGCCACGAGCAATACCACGTACACGTCGATCACGTTCCACAACGTCTTCTTGTAGCCGTTCTTCACAGCCGACTGCACCGTTTTACCCTGCATAAATTCTTTTTTGATCGCGTTATACGTATAGGCGTGGAACGCGTTGATCATTACCAAACCGAACAGGAAGATCATAATCGCCGCCGCCGAAATCTCCAATACGCCTTCCGTAATGAACGCAAAACAGAGCGCGGTGATGACGAAATAGCTCAAATTCGTATATACGTTGACGATACCGAATCTGCCCATCTTCACCACGGAGAGCACCATCAGCGCCACCATAACGAACAGCAAGCCGCCGAATACCCAGTACAGAACGTTCTTGCCATAATCGTTCGTGAACGAACGGAGCGATGCGGAATCGAGCTTTTCAAACCCAAACGCGATAGGCAGGTTAGAATCCGCGTCGCCGATATAGATCACACCCGTATCTTTAAGCGAGTTGAGCAAGATCACAATCGTTTCCGCATAACGGATATCCCCTTGTTCTGCGATGGGATAGCTGATCTTATCGTTGCCAATATATTGCGCGGGAACGGAGAGCATCGTTTCGCCGCCGATCGCGATGTCGAGCGCTGTGCCTTCCGCACCCTTGAACGAGCTGACCATCTCACTACCCTTGCCCGTGAATTCGATCTGCAAATAAACGACTTCGTACTTCGTTTTCAGCTTGATTTCCTTTACGAGATCTTTCACGGTGACGTCGCCTGCCAAAGCCTCGACTTCCGTACCGTTCTGCATAAAGGTAAATTCGCCGAAGAGGTTGAACAGCGTAAACGCCTGCGAAGCGTTCGTAGAAGGGTTCTTCGGGCTTTCCGTTTCCGTCTTTTCGCCAGCACCCAGCTCCACGCGCAGTACGTAATCGTTCACGATCGCAACGCTGTGATATTCGTACTCTTTCGCTGCGAAACGGTTCGCCACTTCGCTAGCCGCTTTGTTGAACGCCGCGTCGAATTCTGCCGAAACTACCCACGCTCCGTTGTCGTCCTGCGCCAAAACGCCGTCGTCCTCGTCCGTGCTGAAATACAGCCCGTTCACGCCGTCCACCTGCGCGTATGCCGCAACGTAATCGTCGAGCGCGTTCTGCGCTTCGTCGATCTTCTTCTGCACGCCTTCTGCCTGCGCTTCTTTGAGCGCCGCTTCGTACCCTGCATAGTCCGTTTCATACTCGGTTTCGGTAATTACGCCGTTGGGGTAATAGTAGGTGTAATACCCGTCGCCGAAGTCCCTGCCGACGTCGAATTGCAATACGGCGGGATTCCAGCTGTCCTTCTTGTTTGCGCTCCAAGGCAAACGGAAGGCAGGGAACGCCGTGATCACGCACAACGCGGCAATTACGATGGTAAGCAACGTGATGATCACCACCGATTTCTTTTTGCCCATAATAGCCTCCTGTGTATTTCGGATCAATATCCGAATCTTACAATGAATACTTATTTATTATACATTATTTATAGCCGACTCGTCAACAAATATCGACGACTGTGCGGCATTTTTTTGCGGTTTTCCGAAATTTTTCTCTCTTCTTCCGCCCTTTTCACTCAATTTCCCAACAATTTTTTCTCCGCCAAAATATGCATCGCGCACTCTACGCGCTTTTTCATCATTTCGCAGGTCACTTCGTACGGATCGTTGATATCGCCGTTGAAGTTGTAATTGTTCGCGCTGCACCCACC
>JAFTSO010000022.1 GCA_017467265.1 Clostridia bacterium | reverse complement strand
TTCCATTATCCGCGCGGTCTGCGGCGATACGGGCTTGGGTACGATTATCGAAGTGTGAGAAAAAGAAAGAAAATAATATCATATATACAGGATAAAAATGATGATTGAAAACGAAAAGATTGAAGAGATGATGTTAGAGCTGGAAGAAAAATGCGAAAATACGCTCAATGCGCTGGAAAGAGATTACGGCGCGATCCGTACGGGCAGAGCAAACCCCCGTATTCTCGACCGTCTTGAAGTGGAAGCGTACGGCGGTATGAGCAAGCTCGTAGAGCTTGGCAACGTTTCGGCTTTGGATGCGAAATGCTTGCAGATCAGCCTTTGGGACAAATCGCTGCTTAAAGCGGTAGAAAAGGCGATTTTGTGCTCGAACATTGGCTTGAACCCGTCCAACGACGGCAACGTGATCCGTTTGGTGTTCCCCGATATGACTGAAGAACGCCGTCGCGAGCTGGTAAAACAGGCGAAGAAGATGGGCGAAGAATCGAAGGTAGCCGTTCGTAATCACCGTCGCGAAGCGATGGACGTCATCAAAAAGGCGAAGACGGCGAAAGAGATCTCCGAAGACGAAGCGAGCGGCTGCGAAGCAGACGTAGAAAAGGTTGTTTCGGGTTATATGACGAAGGTGGAAGCGGTTATTTCCGCAAAAGAAAAGGAATTAATGTCCGTTTAAGGAAGGTTGCGTAGCAAACTTTGTCAAATAACCGTGCTTTGGGAGGTCTATTGTGGGGCTGAAAAAGAATACAATAACGAAGGAGACGAAAATTCCCCGTCACGTAGCGATCATTATGGACGGGAACGGGCGTTGGGCGAAAAAGCGGCTAATGCCCCGATCCTTTGGACATAAACAAGGTATGGAGCGTATGATCGGGCTGATGGAGCGCGCGTTTGATTTAGGCGTGGAATACATCACCGTGTATGCGTTATCCACCGAAAATCTGAAACGTCCCCAAGAAGAGCTCAACGGGCTGTTCGATCTGTTCCGCAATCATTTTCAGGAATATATGTCGCGCGTATGCGCGCGCGGAGTGAGACTTCGTGCGGTAGGCGACGTTTCGCTATTGCCCGACGACGTGCAGAAAATTTTGCGGCAGTCGGAAGAGGACACGGCGCAATTCGTTGGGAAAGGCATCAACGTAGCGGTGGCGTATGGCGCACGCGACGAGATTGTACACGCTGTCAACAGAGCTGTGGAGTGCGGCGAGAAAGTGACGGAAGAGAGCTTTTCGCGCCTACTGTACACGGGTGAAGTGCCCGATCCCGATCTGATTATCCGTACGGGCAAAGAAGTGCGGCTTTCTAACTTCTTGCTCTATCAGGCGGCGTATGCCGAGCTGTATTTTTCGGAAAAAATGTTCCCCGATTTTTCGGATAAGGAACTGGACAAAGCGATCGTGGAATATTCGCGCCGTACCCGTAGATTTGGGAAGACGGACGAACAGATCACAGAGAAAAAATAGTAAAACGACGGGGGCAGGTATGCGATTACCGAGAAGATTCGGAGTGCGCCGCCCTTACGTTTTTTAACAAAAGTTTTCCTTAAAAGGAGAAATACGTATGAAAATTCGATTGATTTCAGGCTCAATCTATATTGCGATTTTGGTCGCGTTTTTCTGCCTGAAAATTTTTGTGCCGACGATAGACGGCGTGCCCTACGGCGATTTTTGTTTCGACGCGCTCATTTACGCGTTCGCGCTGATTGGCACGTTTGAGATGCTCCGTGCCGTCAAGGAGAAAACTTGCAAGGCAGAACGGGGTATCGTGTATGCGTTCGCGGCGGTGGCAATCCCTGCCGTGGCGCTTTGTCAATGGAAATGGGGGATCGGCTGGACGGTCGTAGCGTGGTGCACCGCGCTGCTCTCCGTTGCGCTGTTGTCCCTGCTTGTCATCGCACACGAAAAGGTGAGCTTGGAGAGCTTGGGGCTCTCCTTGTTCTCGGCAGCATATCCCACGCTGCTCCTTTGCCTGTTGGTACTCACCAACCATATGGGCGGCAGCGTAAAGCTGGACAAATTTGCGCTCGATTCGCGCATTATGATTTTGTTCATTTTCGTGGTGTCCCCCTGTGCGGACTCGATTGCGTACCTTTTCGGGCGGTATATGAAAGGCAAATTTCCCAAAAAATTAGCTCCGAATTTGAGCCCGAACAAGACGGTGATCGGCGGTATCGGCGGCTTGGTCGGCGGTATGCTGGGCGCGGTGGCTCTGTACTTTATCTATAACGCGTGCGTCGGCTCGTTCGACAAAATGGCGATTTTCCTGCCCACGTATATCGGGATCGGACTGATCGCGGCGGTAGCGACGGCGTTCGGCGATTTGGTGGAGAGCAGTATCAAGCGCAAAGTGGGTTTGAAAGATATGGGCAACATTATGCCCGGACACGGCGGTGCGCTCGATCGTTTGGACGGCACGCTGTTTGCGACGGTGGTGGTGTACGTGGCGTTCACGGCGATCCATCTCCTTGCGTAAGGAAATCACAATGAAAAGTATATCTTTGATCGGATCAACAGGGTCGATCGGACGGCAGGTCTGCTCGGTCGTACGCCGCCACGCCGATAAATTCAAAATGGAGAGTATCGTGGCAAATTCGTCTGCCGAGCTGTTTTTAGAGCAGGTAAACGAATTCCGTCCCAAATACGCCGCGCTCGCGGACGAGAAGATCGGCAGACAGATCGCCGATAAAATCCCGTCGGGCGTGCAGTTTGGCTACGGCGAACGGGCGGCGGAAGAGGCAATTGCCTACGGCGACGTGGCGTTTGTCGCGGCGACGGGCTTTGCTGGGCTCAAATATTCGCTCAAAGCGGCGGCGTTGCACAAAGATATCGCGCTGGCGAACAAGGAAACCCTCGTTTGCGGCGGCGAACTGGTAATGAACGAAATCCGCAAGGCAGGCGTCGATTTGATGCCCGTGGACAGCGAACATTCCGCGCTCTGGCAGGCACTCCATTTCCGTGCGGACGCGCCGTTTAGACGGCTGATTATTACGGCGAGCGGCGGCCCGTTCTATGCCTACACGCCTGAACAACTCCAACAAGTGACGGCGAAAGACGCACTCAAACACCCCACGTGGCAGATGGGCGCAAAGATCACGATCGACAGCGCGACGCTCTTAAACAAGGGCTTTGAAGTGATCGAGGCGAAATGGCTGTACAACGCGCCGCTTGCCAAGATCGATACGGTGGTGCAGCCCGAGAGTATTATTCACTCGTTGGTGGAATTTGACGACGGCGGCGTTTTGGCGCAGATGAGCTACCCGACGATGGAACTGCCCATACAGCTCGCGCTCACCTATCCCGAGCGTTTTGACTGCGGCTTAAAACCGCTCGATCTCGTGGCGCTGGGCGCGATACGGTTTTTGCCGCTTGAACGGAAACGTTTTCCGTGCTTTGATTTGGCGCTGACGGCGGCGGAGTTGGGAGATAACTATCCCTGCGCGCTGAACGGCGCAGGCGAAATCGCTGTGCGTGCTTTTTTAGATGGACGGATAGGTTTTACGAAAATCGCGGACACTATTGAAGACGTCCTGCAAAAGACGGAACGGGCAAAGCCCGAAAATTACGCCGTGTTGTGCGATACCGATCGCCGTGCGCGTGCGTTGGCGGAAGAATATATCAAAGGTTTGTAAGAGGACAGAGTATTGAACGTATCGAATTTGTTGGCAAATTTAGGCTCGTTGCGGTCGTTTGGCGGTGTAGTGCTGGCGATCGTTATCTTGCTTGCGATGATCACGATCCACGAATTCGGGCACTATATCGCAGGGAAAATTCTCGGCTTTAAGATCAACGAATTTTCCATCGGGTTCGGTCCTGCACTCTTCAAAAAACGCAGCAAAAAAACGGGCGAAATTTTCGCTCTGCGCATTATCCCCTTGGGCGGCTATTGTGCGTTCGACGGCGAAGACGAGATCGAGAGCGAAGAAGAAAAGGACGGGGAAGAACCGTTCGAGGAAATGCGTTCGCAGGGGGACGTGTCGCAATCAGCGCAAGATACGGGCGAAGAAACTTCGCCCCAAGACGAATATCCCCAGCCCAAAGGCGCGCGGTTTAACGATCAAGCGCCTTGGAAACGGATCATCGTTTTGATTGCAGGCGCGCTGATGAATTATCTGCTCGCACTTACGCTGATTATCACGCTGTTTAGTGCGTTTGGCAGGCCCGTGTATATGGTGGAAAAGCAGCCCCCGATCGACGGCGCGAGCCAAGAGGCGTGGGACGTGTACGAAAACGGGCTGAAAACGGGGGATATTATTCTGGAAATTAACGGTAAGGATCTGTACCTTGTCACCGATTATATGTCTGTGCTCGACGGCAAAAAGAAAGGGGACGTGGTGGGCGTTCTCGTGATTCGCGACGGCAAAAAACAGACGGTAGACGTCACCTTGGTGCAAGATTCCAACCCCAGAAATATGTCGGATAGCGGCTCGATTGTATATCCGCTCGGCTTGGCGTATCGCGAAGATATGCTGGACGAAAACGGCGAAACGGTGAGCAAACTTGTCAACGGCGGCGGACTCGTGCCCACGGACGTCAAAGACGGATTTTTTGGCACGATCGGGCACTCGTTCGTGTATTCGTTCAAGATCGGCGGCACGGTGCTGCGTTCCTTGGGCGAGCTGTTGACAGGCAAACTTGGCTTGGACGCCGTAGGCGGTCCTGCAACGACGATCAAGCTCACGTCTGAAGTGGCGGCGAGCGGTATGCAGAATTTTCTGTCCATAGCAGCGTTCATCGGCGTCAATCTCGCCGTGTTCAATCTCTTGCCCGTGCCTGCGCTCGACGGCTGCAAAGTGATTTTCTGCATTATCGAGTGGATTCGCAAAAAACCCGTCAACCGCAAGGTGGAAGCGATCATCAATTTCATCGGGCTCATCGCGCTGTTCGGGTTTGCGATTTTGGTCGATCTGCTGCAATTCATCGGGTAGCAAAAAAGTTTTGCAAAACGTAAAAAAAATTCGCCTGTCAAGTAAAAATGCTTGACAGGCATATTTTTATAGTGTATAATAGGTTACGGAAAAGAGAAAGGGGGGCGAAAAATGAAAGACGATTTACATTTTTTGCGGCTCTTGGATCTATATTCGCCGCTCTTAACGGCGACGCAGAGAGAGATCTCTGATCTGTATTTTAATTATGACCTGTCCTTGGGCGAAATTGCCGAGCAAAAGGGCGTGTCGCGGCAGAGTGTTTCCGATTGCTTGCAAAAATGCCGCAAGCAGCTGGAAAAGTATGAAGAAAAGTTGGGCTTTGCGCGTACAATGGACGAAATGCAGGCGCAAATCGACGCGCTGCAAAAGGGCGTAAACGGTTGATAGGTTGATAACGAGGACGATATGGCATTATTCGGTGGATTAGCGGAACGCTTAAATCATATATTTTCCAAGCTGACGAAACGGGGCAAGCTGACCGAGCTGGAAATCCGCACGGCGATGCGCGAAGTGCGCGTGGCGCTGCTGGAAGCGGACGTCAATTTGAAGGTCGCAAAGCAGTTTATTGCGGACGTTTCGGAAAAGGCGGTGGGACAAGAAATTTTGTCTTCGCTTAACCCTGCGCAGCAGGTAATCAAGATCGTCAACGACGAATTGATCGAGTTGATGGGCTCGAAAAACGCAAAGCTGGAAGTTTCCCCCCGTTTACCGACCGTAATTATGATGTGTGGTTTGCAGGGCGCAGGGAAAACGACGCTGTGCGGAAAGCTCGCTTTGCACCTGAAAAAACAGGGCAAACGGCCCTTGCTAGTGGCAGGCGACGTGTACCGTCCGGCGGCAATCACGCAGCTGCAAGTCGTGGGGAAAAACGTGCAGGTAGAAGTGTTTGAAAAGGGCACGCAGAACCCCGTAAAGACGGCGAAACAGGCGATTGAGCACGCGCGTTCAATGAACTACGACACGGTGATTTTGGACACGGCAGGGCGCTTACAGATCGACGACACGCTGATGCAGGAGCTCGAAAATATCAAAAAGGAAGTGGACGTGACCGAAACGCTGCTCATCGTGGACGCGATGACGGGGCATGAAGCGGTGAACGTTGCCGAAACGTTCAATTCCCGTTTGGACGTGACGGGTGTGATCTTGACAAAGCTCGACGGCGATACGCGCGGCGGTGCGTGTCTTTCCATCAAAGCGGTGACGGGCAAGCCCATCAAATTCATCGGCGTAGGCGAAAAGGCAGCCGATCTCGAGCCCTTCTATCCCGACCGTATGGCGTCGAGAATTTTGGGTATGGGCGACGTGCTTTCGCTCATTGAAAAGGCGCAGCAGGCGATCACCGAAGAAGACGCGAAGAAGATGCAGCAAAAAATGCTGGCGAACACCTTCACGCTCAACGATTATCTCGAACAGTTCGCGATGATGAAGAAGATGGGCGGCGCGCAAGCGATGCTCTCGATGCTGCCTGGCAGTGGCAAGCTGAAAGTCAACGAAAAGGACGTGGACGAAAAGCGGATCGAGCGCACAAAGGCGATCATTTTGTCGATGACAAAACAGGAGCGGGACAACCCGTCGATCATCGACAGCAAGAGAAAACGCCGTATCGCGGCAGGTTCGGGCACGAGCGTGCAAGAAATCAACCAGCTGTTAAAGCAGTTTGATCAGACAAAGATGTTGATGAAACAGCTCAAAGGCGGCAAAGGCAAGTTCAAGCTGCCTTTCTAACAAAAGAAAACAAGCGGCGGCAACGCCGATTGCAATAAAAAAGACAAAAAATTTTTAAGATACTTTGGAGGTATTATTATGGTAAAAATGAGACTTTTGAGAATGGGCGACAAGAAGAACCCTATCTACCGTCTCGTAGTTGTTG
>JAFTSO010000021.1 GCA_017467265.1 Clostridia bacterium | reverse complement strand
TCAATACCGATCTTAGAGAAAGGCGAGCCTACTACGCCCATCGAATAGGGGATAACGTCCATCGTTCTGCCCTTGTATGCGCCCTTTGCAATTTCGTTTACCATTGCGTAAGCGTCCTTGGGTGCTTTCCATTTTACGATGGAATGAGGAAGAGCGTCCTCTTCGTTTTCACAGCAAATAAACGTTCTGTCTTCTACACGCGCAACGTCGTTTTCAGCCGTTCTGTGGTAGTAGCAGCCGGGAAGTTTTTCCTGGTTGAGCTTGATGATTTCGCCCGTAGCGCAAGCCTCTTCGCGAAGTGCATCGCGCTGGCAATCGCTCCCGTCGATCCAAACCACTTTGTCGGGCTGTGCAAATGCCTGAACGTCCGCAACAAATTGAAGAACTTTCTTGTTGTTAGTCATAATGTATCTCCTTTGAAAATAATTTTCTTTTTTACCTGTTTTGTTTTTCTCTCGGCAGAGCGTCGAGCAAAAGTTCGCCCTTGTCTGCCAAGTTTATTATATCATAAAAAAACAGGAAAGTAAACAGTTTTATTGAAAAAATTTTCCGTTTTTGGAAAAAAACGTGGCAGTCCCCTATTGACAAACTTTTTTTCTGTGTTATACTGCTTATCCTTTCCCAAACGCCGCGCGTTTTCCCCCCCCGTTTCGCGGTATTTTTTGGAAAAAATTACGCATACTGGAAAAAGGAGATTGTTTATGGAAAAGACAAAATATTCGGACAACCGTTTAGCGGAAGAGCTGGACGTGATCGTGCTGGTCAACAATACGCTACTCTCGCGTGGATTTCCCAGCGGCACAATCGGTACGCTCACCTATTCTTATACGGGCAAACGCCGCCCCTTTTACGCCCTACTCTCGCGTGCGGACGGCGTACGCGCGGAACTGCCCCTACGCCTGCGCGATTTTCGCGTACTCAACGCAGAGAACCGTCACGATCGAACGTTGATGGCAGAATACGCCGCTACACTCTCTACGCCTACCTGCGCCAAATGCGCCTATTCGGCGCACACTTGTTCTAACCGTGCGTTTTCCGCACTCACTACGCCGTCCGCAAGTACTATCAGTTTGTCACACCTTTGATATTTTCATACGATTTTCGCTTTTTTCCCTTTCTTTTCCGCTTTCGTTGCTTGACAAAAGCGTTGTCGCGCGTTATACTAGAATGTATAATCGAAAAATCGGTTTATTTTGCCGAATTTTATCGAAAAAAGGAATTAAACAGATGAGATTAGTGATCAAAGTGGGCACTTCCACGCTCGCGCACGAAACGGGAAAACTGAATATCAAGCGCACGAACGCGCTCTGCGGCGTGATCAGCGATCTGAAAAACGCGGGACACGAAGTTATTTTGGTATCGTCGGGCGCGATCGGTATGGGGGTTGGAAAGCTCGGTTTGGCTGAAAAGCCAAAAGATATCCCTACCAAACAGGCGGCGGCTGCCGTCGGGCAATGCGAGCTGATGTACACGTACGATCGCACCTTTACGGAGTTTGGGCACACCGTCGCGCAGATCTTGTTGACAGGATCGGATTTCTCCGCCGAAGATCGGCACGAGAATTTCACGAACACGCTCTTTCGCCTGTTAGAGCTAGGCGTGCTGCCCATCATCAACGAGAACGACACGATTGCCACCGAAGAGATCAAGGTGGGCGACAACGACACTCTGTCGGCGTTGGTTGCTGCGAGCGCGAAAGCCGATTTGCTCGTCATTTTGTCCGACGTGGACGGGCTGTACTCGGCTGATCCGCACAAAAATGCAGACGCAAAGCTCATCGATCGGGTACAGGGCTGCCCTGACGAGCTGTTTGCGCTGGCAGGCGGCGAGGGTTCGGCGCTCGGCACGGGCGGTATGCGTACGAAATTAAAAGCGGCAAAACTGTGCGTGGAAAGCGGCGCGGATATGGTAATTGCCAACGGCGAAGATCCCGAGATTTTATACGAAATCGTGAACGGAAACAGCGGCGGCTATACGCGGTTTTTTGCGGAGTAAACGTATGAAAACGACTGTAGAAATTTTGAAAAACGCAAAAGCGGCGGCAGTTGGGTTGGGTCTTTTGTCCCCTGCCGTCAAAAACAAAGCATTGCTGGCGATGGCGGACGCTTTGGAAACGCACGCGGAAAAAATTCTGGCGGCAAACACCGTGGACGTAGAAAACGCGACGGGTGTTTTGCCCGACGTGATGATCGACCGCCTGCGGCTGGATCATAAGCGCATCGCAGGTATGGCGCAGGGTATCCGCGAAGTGGCGGCTTTGCCCGATCCCGTGGGCACGGTGCTGGACGAAACAATCTTGAAAAACGGTTTAATCGTCACTAAAAAGCGCGTACCGCTCGGCGTGGTCGGCATCATTTACGAAAGCCGTCCGAACGTGACGTCGGATGCAGGCGCGCTGTGCTTTAAGAGCGGCAACGTTTGCGTGTTGCGTGGGGGACGGGACGCGTTCAACTCCTCTTTCGCCATTGTCGAAGTGATGAAAAACGCGCTCACTGCCCAAGGACTGAACCCCGATTTTATCAACATTATAGAAGATACTTCGCGGCAAAGCGCGAACGAAATGATGACGGCTGTCGGGTACATAGACGCGCTGATTCCACGCGGCGGCGCAGGCTTGATCCGCGCTTGCGTAGAAAATGCCAAAGTCCCCTGCATTGAAACGGGCACGGGGATTTGCCACGTGTACGTGGATAAATGCGCGGCGATGGAAAAGGCGCTGAAAATTATCGAGAACGCGAAAACGTCCCGTCCGTCCGTGTGCAACGCCGAAGAAGTGTGCTTGGTGCACGAAAATATCGCCGAAGATTTTCTGCCCCTATTGCACGAACGGCTGTGCATAGAGCGCGCGGCAAAAGGGTTGTCCCCCGTAGAGCTGCGTTGCGATGCAAAGGCGTGGGCGGTTTTGGGCGGTAAAAGCTCCGTTGTCGCGGCGAGCGACAAAGATTTCGACACCGAATTTTTGGATTACATTTTGGCAATCAAAGTGGTGGCAAGCGGCGACGAGGCGATCGCGCATATCGGGGCGCACTCGACGGGGCATAGCGATTGTATCGTCAGCGAAGATAGCGAGCTTTGCGAGAAGTTTGCCCTGTGCGTGGACAGCGCGGCGGTGTACATCAATGCGTCCACCCGTTTCACCGACGGCGGCGAGTTCGGCAAGGGCTGTGAAATCGGGATTTCGACGCAAAAATTGCACGCGCGCGGACCGATGGGCTTGGAAGAGCTTTGCTCATATAAATACATCGTCAAGGGCGACGGGCAGGTTAGATAAGGAGTACTGAATATGAAATACACGCTTGGGTTTATCGGTTGCGGAAATATGGGCGGTGCATTGGTGCAAGCCGCCGCAAAATCCGTGGACGGCAGCAAAATCGCCGTGTGTGATTTTGACAAAGCGAAAGTGGAAAAATTTGAAAAGACTTTGGGCGCGGTAGGCACGACGGCACGCGATATTGCGGAAAACGCGAAGTTTATCGTTTTGGCGGTAAAACCGCAAGTGATGGAAAGCGCGATCGCTGATTTCGCGGATATTTTGCGTGAACGCAAGGACGTAATCGTGGTGACGATTGCCGCGGGGCTGTCCATCGGCGCGATCCGCTCGTTCATCGGCGCGGCGTTGCCCGTGATACGTATCATGCCCAACACCCCCGTTGCGCTGGGCGCAGGTATGATTTTGTACACGGTAGCGGACGTTGATGGGAGCGCGGAACAAGAATTCTTGGCGGCGTTTGCCAAGGCAGGCGTATTCGATAAAATCCCCGAAGACAAGATCGACGCCGGCAGCGCGTTGTCAGGGTGCGGCCCTGCGTTTGTGTATGCGTTCGCCGAGGCGCTCGCCGACGGCGGTGTCGAGTGCGGCGTGCCCCGTGACAAAGCGGCTTTGTATGCAGCGCAGACGTTGCTTGGCGCGGCGGAAATGTTGCTGGAATACGGCCACCCTGCCGACCTGAAAGATGCGGTTTGCTCCCCCGGAGGCACGACGATTGCAGGAATACACGCCTTGGAAAAGGCTGGTTTTAGAGGTGCGACCATCGAAGCGGTGACCGCGGCATATAAGCGGACTTTGGAACTGAAAAAATAACAGATGATTGTAAAAAAACAAGCCCGACGGCGATATGCCGTCGGGCTTACTTTTACTCTGATAACACTTTTTTTAAGAACTGCCCCGTGTAGCTGTTTTCTACCTGCGCCACTTCTTCGGGTGTGCCTTCGCACACGATCGTGCCGCCGCCGTCGCCACCCTCGGGACCAAGGTCCACGATATAATCCGCCGTTTTGATAACGTCCAAATTATGCTCGATGATCAAAACGGTGTTGCCCCCCTCGCGCAGCTGCAACAAAATCTTGATCAGCTTATCCACGTCGTAGCTATGCAACCCCGTTGTCGGTTCGTCCAAAATATACATCGTCTTGCCCGTCGAACGTTTGGCAAGCTCCGTCGCCAGCTTGACGCGCTGCGCCTCGCCCCCAGACAACGTAGTGGAGCTTTGCCCCAGCTTGATATACCCAAGCCCCACGTCGTTGAGCGTTTTGATTTTATTATAAATCGTCGGTACGGACGCGAAAAACTCGCACGCCTCTTCCACCGTCATATCCAAAACGTCGGCAATGCTCTTGCCCTTGTATTTGACCTCAATCGTTTCGCGGTTATAGCGCTTGCCGCCACACACTTCGCAGGGCACGAAAATGTCGGGCAAGAAGTGCATTTCTATCTTGATAATGCCGTCACCAAAACAATGCTCGCACCTGCCCCCCGATACGTTGAACGAGAACCGTCCTGCCTTGTAGCCGCGTTCTTTCGCATCGGGCGTCATCGCGAACAGGTCACGAATCGCGTTGAATACACCCGTGTACGTCGCAGGGTTACTGCGCGGCGTTCTGCCGATCGGCGATTGATCGATCGCGATTACTTTGTCAAAATATTCCACGCCGTCCGCCCTATCAAACGCGCCGAGTTTTTGTTTTGAGCCGTTGTGCGTGTTGGCAAGCAACGGATGCACGATTTCGTTGACAAAGCTCGATTTTCCGCTGCCCGATACCCCCGTCACCGCCGTGATCAAACCCACGGGCACTTTCACGTCGATGTTTTTCAGGTTGTTTTGTTTGCAACCGTATAGCCGCAACCACTTGTCCGACGGCTGTTTTCTAACAAGCGGCGTTTCGATTTTTCTTCTGCCTGCCAGATAATCGCCCGTGATCGAGCGCGGCTCGTTCATAATATCCGCCTGCGTTCCGCAAGCCACCACTTCACCGCCGTGCACGCCTGCTTTCGGGCCGATATCCACGATATAATCCGCCGCACGCATCGTGTCTTCGTCGTGTTCCACGACAATCAAAGTATTACCCAGATCACGCAAGCCTTTGAGCGAATTTAACAGTTTTTCATTGTCGCGCTGGTGCAAACCGATACTCGGTTCGTCCAAAATATACAATACGCCCGTCAGCGCGCTGCCGATCTGCGTAGCCAAACGGATACGCTGGCTCTCGCCGCCCGACAGCGTGACCGCCGTGCGCGTGAGCGTTAAATAGTTCAGCCCTACGTTCCGCAAAAAGCCCAAACGGTTGTTGATTTCCTTGATGATTGCGTCGGCAATCAGGTGCTCCGTATTCGTCAGCTTGTCGTGCAAGCCATCCATGAAATCACAGAGATTGTCCACGGACATTTCGCAAAGCTCCCAAATATTTTTGCCGTCGACGTACACCGCCAGCGATTCCTTTTTTAAGCGTTTGCCGCCGCAAGCGTCGCAAGGTGCGCTGCGCATCAGGCGCTCGATTTCCAGCTTTACCCCGTCCGACGTCGTCGTGCCGTAACGTCGTTGCAGATTGTTGACGTAGCCTTCCCAATGCTTTTTGAAACTGCCCGAGAACGAACGGGTTTGATAGTGCATATCCACCGCTTTGTCGCTGCCGTACATCAATATATCGTATACCCCGTCGGGCAGGTCTTTTACAGGCACGTCCAACGAAAACCCGTAAACTTTGGAGAGCGCGGACAACTCCATAAGTGCCATGGTGCCAGAACCCAAACTCCAACCCGTGACTTTCATCGCGCCTTCGCGCAAAGTCTTGGTTTTGTCAGGGCAGATCAAATCGGGATCGACGAAACTCTTAAAGCCCAAACCCGAACAAACGGGACAAGCCCCGTACACGGTATTAAACGAAAACATTCTCGGCTCGATTTCTTCCAGCGAAATGCCGCAATCGGGGCAGGCGTAATTGACCGAATACAGATCTTCCACTCCATCGTGATCGATCACCACTAACCCGTCCGCCAGCTTTAACGCCGTTTCCAAGCTGTCCGTCAGACGTTTTTGCACCGTCGGCTTTACCACCAAACGGTCCACGACCACGGAAATGTTGTGCTTGATATTTTTTTCCAGCTTGATTTCTTCTTGCAGATCGTACACGATTCCGTCGATCTTCACCCTGCCGTAGCCGCTCTTTTTATACCCTTTCAGCTCCTTGACGTACTCCCCTTTTCTGCCGCGAACGACGGGAGCGTTGATCAAGATTTTGCTGCCCTCGGGCATCGACATTACTTGGTCGCAAATCTCGTCCACCGTTTGGCGGCGGATCTCCCTGCCGCATTTCGGACAATGCGGCACGCCGATCCGCGCGAACAGCAGACGGAAATAATCGTAAATCTCCGTCACCGTGCCCACCGTTGAACGTGGGTTGCGCGAGGTCGTTTTTTGGTCGATCGAGATCGCAGGGGACAGCCCGTCGATACTCTCCACGTCCGGTTTTTCCATCTGTCCCAAGAACTGACGGGCGTACGAGGACAAGCTCTCCACGTACCGTCTTTGCCCTTCGGCGAAAATCGTGTCGAACGCCAAAGTCGATTTACCGCTCCCCGACAGCCCCGTGAACACCGTCAGTTGGTTGCGCGGGATCGTCAAATCGACGTTTTTCAAATTATTCTCTTTTGCGCCTTTGATAACGATATTTTCTTGCATAAATTTCTTTTCCTTTTTACTTGCGCGTTGCCTTGTGCAGTTTGATTTTGAGCGCCGCAATCTTTTCACGAATTTCAATCGCCCGTTCAAAATCGAGCTGTCCACTCGCCACCTTCATCAACGCTTTCAGCTTTTCAATTTCGTCGGGAATATCCTGCAACTTAATCTCTTCGTCCGTCTTTTTCTTCGTAATGACGAGCGTCGATTTTACGTCCTTGATAATCGTTTTCGGCACGATCCCGTGCGCTTTGTTGTATTCGTCCTGAATTTTACGGCGGCGGTTCGTTTCCCCGATCGCCCGTTTCATACTGTCCGTCATCACGTCGGCGTACATAATCACGCGACCTTCGCTGTTTCGCGCTGCACGCCCGATCGTTTGGATCAGCGACGTATCACTACGCAAAAAACCTTCCTTGTCCGCGTCCAAAATCGCCACCAGCTTGACTTCGGGTAAGTCCAGACCTTCGCGGAGCAAATTGATACCGCACAGCACGTCAAATTCGCCCAAGCGCAGCCCGTTGACAATGTCGATACGCTCCAACGTGTCCACGTCGCTGTGCATATATTTTACCTTGATGGAATGCTCTTTCAGATAATCGGTCAGCTCTTCCGCCATACGCTTTGTGAGCGTCGTGATTAAGACACGTCCCCCATCCTTGATCACCGTTTTGATCTCCGAAAGCAAATCGTCAATCTGTCCTTTCGTCGGCTTTACCGTGATCTCGGGATCAAGCAAGCCCGTCGGACGAATGAGCTGTTCCACCGCTTGCCCAGCCTGTTCTAACTCGTAAGGAGCAGGGGTGGCGGACACGCAGACGAGCTGCGGCACGCGCGCGTCAAACTCCGCAAACGTCAAGGGACGATTGTCGAACGCCGCACGCATACGAAAACCGTATTCCACGAGATTTTTCTTGCGCGACAAATCGCCGTGGTACATCGCACGGATCTGCGGTATCGTCATATGGCTCTCGTCGATGAACACCAAAAACTCCCCCGACGGGAAATAATCGAGCAGCGTAAACGACGGCTGCCCCGGCTGTCTGCCGTCAAAATAGCGGCTGTAATTTTCAATACCGCTGCAATAGCCGATTTCACGCATCATTTCAAGGTCGTGCTCGGTACGCTGTTTTAAGCGCTGCGCTTCCAAAATTTTGCCTTCGTCTTCAAAGGCACGCACTTCGCCGCGCAAATCTTCTTCGATCATCGCCAGCGCGCCGCGCAATTTTTCCGTCCCCACCGCGTACTGGCTGGCAGGGAAAATCGCCACGTGCGACAGCTCGTTGATCTTGTTCCCCGTCAACGCCTCTACTTCGTAAATTTTCTCGATCTCGTCCCCCCAAAATTCAAGGCGAATCGCCACTTCAGAGTTGGATGCAGGGAAAATTTCCAGCGCGTCGCCGCGCACACGGAAAGTTGCACGGTGAAAATCGGTGTCGTTGCGCGAATACTGCAATTCGATGAGCTTTCGCATCAGTTCGTTGCGCTCCCCCTCCATACCAGGGCGCAAGGATAAGGACAAGCGGAAATATTCTTCGGGCGCGCCCAGCCCGTAAATACACGACACGGACGCCACCACGATCACGTCCTTTCGTTCCATCAACGAGCCCGTCGCGCTGTTGCGGAGCTTGTCGATTTCGTCGTTCATACTCAAATCTTTTTCAATGTACGTGTCCGTAGACGGGATATAGCTCTCGGGCTGATAATAATCGTAATAGGACACAAAATATTCCACGCGGTTTTCGGGAAAAAACTCCCGAAATTCGTTGCAGAGCTGCGCCGCCAGCGTTTTGTTGTGTGCAATCACCAAAGTCGGGCGGTTTACGTTCTTGATCACGTTCGCCATCGTGAACGTCTTTCCGCTGCCCGTCACGCCGACGAGCACCTGCGTACGTATCCCGTCCAGCACTCCTTCCGTCAGCTTTTCGATCGCCTGCGGCTGATCCCCCGTCGGAGCGTACGGTGCGTGTAATTTGAATTCCATAACCTTGTCCCCCTTCGGGTTTTTCGTCAAACGTTTTGCGTTCAAACAAATGTTTGCGCGTATATTATAACACACGCGCGCGAAAATGTAAACAAAAAACGGATATTTTTTCTAAAATATCCGTTTGAGCAGCAGCCCGACCGCAAACGCCACGATCGCCGACGCTGCCGCCCAAAAGATCTTAAATAGCGCGTCGCGTCGCATCTGCACGTAGCCGCGCTTGAACGCGTACCCGTTTGCGCGTAGCGAAATTACGTACATTTTCTCACCCTTGCGCTCGGACGATAACAGCTCGAAATAGTTGTCGAGTGCCAGCTCGTTCAAAATCTCTTCTACGCGCGTTTCGGTGTATTTGCGTTTGGGCGGCAGCATATCCAAAATCTCCGCCGCCGACACCACCCCCACGCCCTTTTCACGGCAGAGAGAAAACACCGCGTTCATCACTTCCGTTTCCCGTTTGTTCAGCATACGTCCCCCACCTTTTTCTCTTTCGCCCCTTTTCTTTTAGTATTTTCCGTTTTTCTATTTTCATACGAAAAACGCGCCGAGAACACTCTCCCGACGCGTCGCTTTTTTCTTTGTTATTCACTCTTTTCTCTGTTTAGGATCTCTTCGCTCAGCTGCAAAATCTCCGCTCCGTATTTTTCCTTGCACGCTTTCGACACCTTTCCATACACAGGGTACGCCAACGCGATGGGCAAAATCCCCACCGCCGATACGCAAACGCCGATGAGTAAATAATGTGCAAACAGCCGCTCTAATACGATCGCCATACCGCCGCCAAACATCAGCGTGCCGATCACACCCAAGGTCAGCCCGACGATCATCGGAATCGAACGCACCTTGCTATCTAATTTTTTCAAACGCGTCAAGTTCGTTTCGCAACACTCGCGCGGTTGATAGCGGCGGCGGATCTCTTCCGCCGTTTTGCGTTCCGACTCCGTCGGAGCAGTATAGGTATATTCGAATTTGTTATTCTCGTTCATCTTCTTCCCCCGTGAAAACTTCGTTTTGTAATCTCTTTTTGAAATGCGCGGCGCGGATTGCCATATACAGCCCCAACCCGAACACGAACAGGCACACGCCTGCACCTGTCAATGCGTTGGCAAGCGGAAAGCCCGTTTCGGAAAATTCCTGTATCATTGACGCCTGCAACGCTAGCAGCGACACCGCCGCGTCCGCTACGTTGATATTCCGCAGAGCGTCCACCGTGTGATCGTCCTGCTTTTTCGCGCGCACAAAATTGATGATCGCCATCGTGATTTTGTAAAACGTATAGGTCGCCACGACGTAAATCATCAGACCTGCGCGCTTGGTCGCCGCGCTGTTTTGTACCATTTCAAAAATGGTCGCGGACAACGCCGATATCGTGATCATCAGCCCGATACCACAGCTGCGGTATTTGCGGATCTCGATTTCCTTTTTCCGTTCTTTTCCCCGACGCTTGCCGTGATAGAGCACGATACCGCCGCGAATAATTAGCAAAATGATATAGTACGTCGCTAGCGCGCCGAACCAAACGGAGTGGTACAGGTACGCGATGACGGCGTGATAGGTGGCGAACGCCAACGTCACCGCAACGGACACCGTCGCGAAAATCACCGTCCGCAATCCATAATTTTGCATCAATCGCCCGATACGTTTATGCGAGCGGAGTTTTTCTTTGAGCGCGCGATACCGACGCGGCAAAATCTTCACCAAAGTATAGACGGTGTAGGTGAGCAGCAACGCCGCTACACCGTACGAAATATAGCCGAGCACCGCCAGCCACGTTCTCCCTTCGGCGTTTTCGCCCGTTGTCAGGATTGCCGCCGTAATGGCAAGCGCACACACCAACGCCGTCGCAACGTACACCGCCGCCAAAACGCCTGCTCTCGGTTCGCGAATTTTTTGCCAAACCTTCGATATGCCAGCGCGCACGCCCTTCCAAACCTTTTGCCAAAAGGTTTTGCATTGATTCCAAAAATTCTCTTTCATAGCCACGCCTTACGATTCCACGTTGTCGCGGATGGTGACGGTGAACGTACTGCCTTTGTTTATCTCGCTCTCCACGAAAATCTCACCGCCCAAAATGTCGATCACCTTTTTCACGAGCGCAAGCCCCAGCCCGTTGCCTTCGTGCGCGTGCGAAGTGTCCCCTTGATAAAATTTATCGAACAGCCGCGCGCCTGCCTCCGCGGAAATCCCACAGCCGCTATCCGACACGGAAACGATCGCGTTATTCTCCCCTTTTTTCAGCGTGATCGCGATCATGCCCCCCTTCTCCGTGAATTTTACGGCGTTGGAGAACAGGTTATTCCACACCAGCTCTAAATAGCTCTGCGAGGAGAAAATCTCCACTTCGTCCAGATCACAAGACAGCTCGATCTTCTTTTGTTCCAGCACGTCTTCAAAACCCAAAATGCACTCCGCAAGGCTCTCGTCCAAACGGAATTTTTTCTTTTCGGGCAGGATTTTTTGATTTTCCAGCTTGCTTAACTGCAAAATATTACTCGTCAGCCCCGACAGGCGGTTTGCCGCCTGTACCAGCGTTTCAGCGTATTTTTTACGCGTTTCTTCGTCCGTTTCCGTCTGCAACAGCTCCGCATAGCTGCGAATCACCGTCAAGGGCGTTTTCAATTCGTGCGAAACGTTGGAGATGAAGTCCGTCTTTAACACTTCCGATTTTTGCAGCTCCGCTGCCATCGTGTTCAGGTTCTCCATAATGACGTCGTACTGATCGTATTTTGCATAGCGGTGACGGGGCAAAAGCCGCGTCGAAAAATCGCCTGCCGCAATACGCTCCGTCGCGTCTAAAATCTGCTCGGTCGGACGGTCGATCATTACACGCCTACGCAGTAAATCGCAAAGCGTACACACCAGCGACAAGAAGATGATCGTCAACAACATCACGCTCGCGATCGTTTTCCGATCCCCTGCGCTGCGCTTGTTGACGACGTGGAAAATGAACATCGACACCGTCACCGTCGCCGCGATCAAAAGAAAGAACATCACGACTCCGAATATGGATATTTTCGTGGAGTTTCTTTTCATTTAAGCACCGCCTTATACCCAAGCCCGTGTACCGTGACAATCTCGAATCCGTCGCATGCGGACGTCTTTTCGCGGAGCTTTGCCATATACACGTCCACCGTCCGCGACGTCGCCGACGAATCGTAATCCCAAAACTCGGACATCAACGCCGAGCGTGTAAACGTCTTTTTGGGATAGGATAACAGCTTGAACAAAAGATCGAACTCGCGCACGGTGAGCGGCAATTCGTCGTCGCCAAGGTACGCGGTGTGCTCTTCGGCGTTCATCGTGAGATTGCCCACCTGTAAGCTCTGATTTTCCACAATCCCTGCGCGGCGTAAAAGCGCCGCCACCTTCATCATAAACACGTCCATATCAAAGGGCTTGACCACGTAATCGTCCACGCCCAGCGTGTACGCAAAGAGCTTTGACGGCTTGTCGTCCTTTGCCGTCATAAATAAAATCGGAGTTTGTTTATCGATAGAACGGATTGCTTCCGCCAGCTCAAAACCGTCCATTTTCGGCATCATAATATCGCTGATGATCATTGAAAAGGTGTTCCCCTCCATCGCGGCAAGAGCCTCTTCGCCGTCATAGCAAGCCGTCGGCGCGTACCCCTTGTTTCGCAGGTACGTGCATACCAAGCCGTTGATTGCTTTATCGTCTTCCGCTACCAAAATTTTGATCATAATCTCGTACCGTCCTTGCCCTTTTCGCGCTGTTCCCGTACAGTATAGCGCCGTCCTATTGTCATTTTATCAAAGAAATGTTAAAGAATTGTTAAAACGAAGCGCCCCTTTTTATTGGAGCGCTTTTTTGTTGAAAATACTCCGTTGTTTTTAACGGATAAAATTCGTCATAATCTTGCGTTCTTTGACGGGCTCTACGCCAGCCGCTTTGCCCAGCTCTAAACAGCGGAGCAGCCAAGCCATATTATTGCCCAAAATACGCATCGTTTGCAGCCCCTCTTCGTCCTGCGCCGCCTCTTCCGCCGTGTTTCCGTGAATTTCGTTCCAGTAATTCGATCCCACAAGAGGCATATTGTTGATCGTGAAATACTTATTGATCACGTCGAACGTCGTGCTCGCGCCTGCACGCCGACAACTCACCACCGCCGCGGCAGGTTTGTACGCGAGCATCTTGCCGCCGCTGTAAAATACTCTGTCCATAAAGCTGATGAGATTGCCCGACGCCGACGCGTAATATACGGGCGAGCCGAACACAAACCCGTCAAATTCCGCCGCCTTTGCGACAAACTCGTTCACGCCGTCGTCCATTACGCATTTTTTGATTTTTTTGCACGCCCAGCAACCATTGCAGCCGCTAATTTTTTTGCCGCCCAGCTGATAGATTTCCGTTTCCACGCCGTTTGCGTTCAGCGCTTTTGCCACTTCCGCCAGCGCGGTGTACGTGCACCCCTGTTCGTGACAGCTCCCGTTTACAAGCAATACTTTCATTGTTTTATCTCCCTTCCCGTTTATTTTTTTCGCTCGTGTATGACCGACAGACATTGTTTGAACGCTGTCGGCAACGATATATTTTCTTCGATCTCTTGCAAAGTGTACGTATCGAACGGCGCGCTGTCCGTCCGCACCCACACGCACAGCATATCCCAACGTATATGCGTGAAAATATGCGTAAATTTTTGCCGCTTGATCTCCGTGAACGCGGTCACGCCCCACTCGTTTAGAATATTTTCAGGCGTTTCGCCATCGGCGATTACCGCCGACGGAAACTCGTTCATACCGCGCAGCACCCCCTCTTCGCGGCGGCGGATACAAAATCCGTGCGGCGTTTCGATCAGGTACACGTACACCTGTTCCCGACGTTTCTCCGCCTTTTTTGGCAGCACGGGATACTCCGTCTGCGTACCCTGTTGGTATGCTCGGCAAAGCCCGTGTAGCGGACAATGCGCGCAGTCGGGATTTTGCGGCTTGCAGACGAGCGCGCCCAGCTCGAACAAGCTCTGCGTGAAATCAGCGCAAGCACTCCCCTGCGGCGGATATACCGCCGAGAGCGTTTCTTCCAAATATTTGCGGTATTTGGGATCGGAGATTGGGGTAGGATTCTCTTCCAAACGCGCCGCTACGCGAAACACGTTGCCGTCCACCGCCGCCACGGGCAACCCGTACGCGATCGACGCGATCGCCCCTGCCGTGTAGCTCCCTACGCCCGGCAGGTTTTTTAACGCCGCGAGCGTCGTCGGAAATTCTCCGTCGTATTCGTAGACGATCTTTTTCGCCGCTTTTTGTAAATTGCGCGCGCGGCTGTAATACCCCAGCCCTTCCCACAGCTTTAACAGCTTTTCTTCTTCGCACGCAGCGAGATCTTCCACCGTGGGCAGCTCTGCCATAAACCGCTGATAATACCCCTTCACCGCCTCAACGCGCGTCTGTTGGAGCATTATTTCGGACACCCAAACTCGATATGGGGTGGGATTTTCACGCCAAGGCAACGTCCGCTTGTTCGCCCGATACCACGAAAGCAAAAGGGGCGGCAAAAGTTGAAAGTCAAATTCATTCGTTGTTTTCATAGAATTTTAGTCGGCGTTTGGCTCGGCTGTGGAGAGCGAATTTAAGAAAATCACCGTTTCGGTGATCGACGGCTGATAGGGATAATGAATAGGCGCAGGCTGGGACATCGCCCCGTCCTCGCCGACGTACGTGACGTCCGCTTTACCCTCTTCGCGCAGGCTGACAAGGCAGTTCCCGATCCCTACGAACGTGCTGGGATAACTGCTGAAAATACTCTTCATCAAATCCACGCCCGTGATCACGTCCACGTCGCTGCGGCGCGTGAACAGATCGAACACTTCGCGGTACTCCGCCAAATCCCCGTTTTCGTTGCACCCGTCTATACGCTCCAAGCCGTCCAGCACGAGAAACAGACGGGGATACCCCTTGCCCGTTTGGCGCTGCGCCAGCAGCTCTTTGATCGCACTCATCGCGAGCGAAAGATCGCTCTTGCCCGTAATATACGGCACGGTCACGTCCATACCCTTTACGCGCAGCAATTCCCCATACTCCGCACGGGGCGAAATCACCAAAAAGCACGCTTCGTTTTTTGTGTATAACCTCGAAAGGGCAAGGAGCATACGCCGAATAAAGCCCACGCGGTTGCCCCCCGTCACGCAGGTATGACGCACGGTAAACGGGCGCTCACGCTTTTGCGAGAGCACGATATTGTCCACCACGTCCCTGCCAAGCGGCAAGCCTTTGCGCAGTTCTTCGTACTTTTTCTCGTCCGCAGACAGCTCCGCAAGCGCTGCGACGTATTCTTGCATATTCATCGTCTTCTATCACTTCCGTTATCCGTTTTTTCTTACCGTTTAAGTGTACCACACTCGCGCAAAATTGTCAAGTGTTCCGTAAAAAAAGGCGCGCCCGACTTGTCGCCGAGCGCACGCCCTTTCCCAATTCCTTTATCTTATCGAATATCATACACCGACTTCACCTGTAAATCGGTTGCGTCGCCCGAAATAATTTTTATCCTCTTTTGCCCTTTATCCATATCAAAGAAGTTGTCGGACAGCACCAAATCGTCCCTCGCATTGCTAATATATACGTATTTTGCAAAAGCGTTGGCGGTGACAATCAGCTCGTCCCCATGCACTTCCACCGTCAATTTCGGATCAAGGAAATGATAATGCTTGGGTTTGGTAAACAACACCGCTCCTTTGGACAGGATTTCGCCGTTTACCGTAAACGAGAAAGACAAATAATTCTTTCTCACGTCCGTTTTGCAAAAATCGATTTCGTCCAAACTCGCGCACGAGAGTGCCTTTACAGACAGATTTTCCTTACCACTTTGCAACGGCGTTCCGTCATGGGCATACAAAGTCCACAGAACCACCCCGTCCACGTCCGACATCGTATCGTTGTTCACGAAGAGTTTTGCCTTGGTTTCATAGCCGTAATACCGCTCGTCCGTGATGTCCTTCCGCGTGGAATATTCGCCTGTTTCTTCGCAAGAGATATGTATCGGCTCGAAAAATTTCTTCGCTTCGTAATGCAACGCCTTATACCTACCGTTGCCGTCCACACTCGACCAACTGGCAACCGGCCAGCAATCGTTGAGCTGCCAATACAACGCGCCCATACATCTACCACGGTTGCGGCGCAAGTGCTCCACGCCGTATTTTATAGCTTCCGCCTGCAACAGCTGCGACGCATACACCAAATTTTCAAATTGCGACGGATAGAGATACGTTTGCGAAAGATAATTGAGTATCTTGCCGTTTGCCGATGCGTTTCTTTGGTGTAATTCCATCACTTCGCTAAACGGATTTCTGTCCTCGGGCAGCGTAAATTCTTCAATCGTTTTTATCGACGGAAAGGATTGAAAACCAAATTCACTTAAAAATCTGAAATAATGCTTTCTGTATTCGGCGAAGGGTAAATTCCCGTGCCAAACCTGCCAATAATGCTGATCCCCTACGTTTTCGTCCTGTGGATTATCGTAAAAACCGTGCGACGACGGCGAGGAGGATACAAAGGATATTTCAGGACATACTTTTTTCACGATACGTGGAATTACAAATTCTGCCATCGTTAAATAGCCTGCCTGTTCTTCTTTCGTCCACCAGTCGGGAACAGCAGCCTCTTCTTCGATTTCGTTATTGCCCGAAATAACCCCTATGCACGCGTGATGGCGGATACGTTTTAAGTTCTCTTCTATCTCAACGGAGATGTTTTCAAAAAATTCTTCATCCCAAGGATAGGCGGAACACGCAAACATCAGATCCATAAAGACGATGATCCCCATTTCGTCGCACAGCTCAAAGAAATAATCGTGTGGATAGAAACCACCCCCCCAAACGCGAATAGAATTAAAATTAGCAAAGATACAATCTTCTAACAATTTCTTCGTTCTGTCGCGATTGAGTCTGCTTAAAATATTGTCTTCGGGAATATAGTCCGCGCCCATCGCAAAAATTTTTACACCGTTGACTTTATAGCAGAATTCTTCTCCCCACTCGTCCTTCTCTCGACTGACGGTGAGTGTGCGAAGTCCGATTTTTTTCTCGTTGGAATCCACAGCTTTACCGCCGAATAAACACTCGGCAACGACGCGGTAAAGGGGTTGTTTGCCGTATCCGTTCGGCCACCAAAGCTGGGGATTTTTTATCTCCGTTTCCACGCCGTTTTGCAATACGGTTTCCTTGCCGTCAGGGGCAATTATTTTCAGGACAACTTCCGCAGGGGCGCTTGTTTCCGCATTTACGCGAACGAACGCCTTCCCGTTCTCATGCCGCTGCAAAATCCGCACGTCCGTAATACGGGGCAGGTCGCCGTCGATCAGGTAAATATCCTTCCAAATCCCTGCGTCGGGAAGCATAGGGCCCCAATCCCAACCGCTCATATAGTTGGCTTTGCGCACGTAAGAAAATCCCAGCATCGTTGCACACGAACCGCTGCTGATCATCTTTTCTTTTCTCTTTGCCTTGATATACGCGTCGTAAGAGGGGAACACCGCCTTGATTACGTTGTCTCCGTCCACCAAATATTGCGTCACGTCAAAAACGTATGCGCGATGCATATTGTCCGTATGCGCTACGAACTGCCCGTTGATATACAGATCGCAGAGCGTATCAATCCCCTCGCAGACAAGCAAAATTTTCTTCGAGCTTTTTACGTACGAAAATTCCTTGGTAAAAACGAATTCTTCGTCCATAATCGCCAAGGCTTTTCTTTCGTTGTCCCGATAAAACGGATCTTCCATAAGTCCGTTTTTGAGCAACGCAGAATATACCGATCCAGGTACTTCACCTACCGTATCGTAGCTATTGCTCTTAATGCGCCATTTTCCGTTGAGCAAAAACTTTTCCATAATAAAATACTCCTTTTGTTGTTAAAATCCTTCCAGTTCGTCCAAGGACAGCTCGAACGACGGAGCGAAATGCTCGAAAAAATATTCTACTTCGGGCATATTGCGACGGTGCAAATCCTCTTCAATGCTCTTTTTTGCCTTGATAAACTCGGTATTGCCGCTACGAAGCTCTTCCGCGCATTTGATATACGCCGAAAGGCGATCCGCCGCCTTGACAAGGCGGTATTCCACGCTGTTTTCGTCCGCAAGCACAAACGGCGCGATGCCCTTTTGCATTTCTTCGGGGAGCATACCTGCCATCTTTTCGCACGCGCTCTTTTCCAGCTCTTTATATGCGCCGTGAATACTATTGTTGTAATATTTAATGGGCGTGGGCAAATCCCCCGTCAGCACCTCGCTTGTTTCGTGATACATCGCGTAGAGCACCGTTTTCAAAACGTCCGCGCTGCCGCCGAACACGTCGTTGTGGATGGTGACGAGTGCGTGCGAAAGCAGGGCAACCGACTGCGAATGTTCCATAATATTTTCTTCGCGCGTCGAACGCATTAGTTGCCAACGCTTGATGTATTTCATTCTGTCCATATACGCATAAAAATCATGCCGCATATTTTTTCTCCTTTTTTTCGCCAAAGGCTTGACTTTTGGTTGTTTGTAGCATATAATAGTGGTACAAAGGTAGTGCGTAGCGTTCGTTGCGCGCACACCGAAAAAATTTAATGATCCGTCGTGGGTGCCCGTTAAAGGCTGAGATTATACCATTTGAATCGGCAAGGTAATACTTGAGCGAGAGATCGATGACCGTTTTTCTTCCCGAAAACCCGTGTTTTTTGCGTTCAACGCGACACGTGTTGGGGGTAATGAAGAAATTGCACGCCCACGTTTTTGCGTATTTCGCAAAGAGTAAGGGCGTTTTTCTTTTCCCGAAAAGCGCGTGCGGCGGACAAAGGAGGTTTTTATGTATCTTTCTTCCCTTCTCGCCGTCAGCGAGAAAACCACGGAAACCGTAAAATGGATTTCCGTCGTCGCCGTAATCGCACTGCTGGGTGTTATCGCCTTGATCGGCTTTGCACGCAAAAAGACGTTCGACGCTAAACAGGTCGCCTTTGCAGGCGTTTGCGTGGCTATGTCCTTTACCCTTGCCGTGTTAAAGGTCAGCCCCGTACAATACGGCGGCTCGATCACCCTTGCGTCCTTCGTGCCCATTTTGATTTACGCGTACGTGTTCGGGCTGGCGGACGGATTGCTCGTCGGGCTGATACACGGTCTTTTGAACTTCATCGAAGATCCGTATATCCTCACCCCCGCGACCTTCCTGTTCGATTACCTGCTCGCCTTCGCCAGCGTCGGCGTAATGGGCTTGTTCGGCAAAATGAAACGCAAAGAACGGGGCTGCTTGCCGCTCGTGTTGGGCTGTATCGCCGTGTTCACGCTGCGCTTTTGCGCGCACCTTTGCTCAGGCGCGATCTTCTTTATGCAGGACGCCGTTTGGGTGGATTTCCCTGCTTGGGCGACAGCAAACGCGTTCGTGTACTCGTTCATCTATCAATGCGTTTACGTACCAGCGGACGCGCTGATCGCTACCGCGGTCGTGATCGCGCTGTGCAAAACGGGAGTTTTGGACACGCTCTCCAAACTGATGCGTCCTAAAAACGCTTAATAGACGGCAATTTCGTCAAACACCGCTTTGTTGACGATCAATTTTTTCTCGTCGAGATCGACCTTGACGATAACGCCTTTTACGGCAGGGAAGAGAATACTTTTCCCTGCTTTTTCTATGGTGTAAACGTCCGAAGACAGGTTGCGAACGTCGGTGACAACGCCCAGTTCTTCCCCCTCTTCGCTCACGCAGGTAAGCCCCAGAATATCGACGATATAGTATCTGCCTTCTTCGAGCGCAGGCGCGTCTTCACGCTCCCCTTCTAGCTTTTTACCGCGGAAAAGTTCCGCGGCGTTGCGGTCGGGAATACCGCGCAGCCCTACGTACGCCGCGCCGTCGTTCCCTACGCGAAAGGAAAGAATTTTATACGGCTTGTCGTCGATATACACCGTCCCGAACGCCTTCACGTCCTCGGGAAAATCGGTAAACGTCTTGATTTTCAATTCACCGCGAATACCCTGCGGTTTTAACACTTCGCCTATAATCAGACGGTCCATTTTGTACTCCTTTTATATCGCCCAGAGCAGAGCAAAACGCGTTCAACGCGTACCTGCCCCGTCCCTTTTGATAAATGCCAAAAAAAAGGCTTTGCGAAAAAGCCTTTTTTGTTTGGTGTTGATACGCCGCTTATTCAGCGTCCACAGCGTCGCCGCCGCGTTCGCGAATTTCGATCACGTATCTCTTGCTGCTGGCAGGGGTAGCGGAGCGCACGATGGTACGCATCGCCTTTGCGATTTTGCCCTGCTTGCCGATCACCTTGCCCATATCCGAAGGAGAAAGGACTACCGTCACCTCGATTACGCGGTCCTTTTCATTGACAACGTATTCTACGTTTTCCTTATCCTCTGCGAACTGGCCAACGATGTATTTGATTAAATCAAGCATAGTTTGCCTCCTCTATCCGATGGCTGCACCGTGTTTTCCGCACGGAAAAACGGCGGCAAATTCCGTCGATTATTTGTTCGACTTCTTACCTTTCGTCTTGGAAGGGCTGAGCTTTTCGCTCTTTTCAACAACGCCTGCTTTTACGAGCAAGTTCTTAACCGTTTCCGTGGGCTGAACGCCTTTTGCGAGCCAATCTTTCGCAAGCTCTGCTTTCACGTCAAGTTCGATGGGATCGCAGGTAGGTCTGTAATGACCGACGCAATCGATGTATTCGCCCGTTGCAGCCTTTCTGCTGTCAACAACTACGATACGGTAGATAGGGTTCTTCTTGTCGCCCATTCTCAAAAGTCTCATTTTTACCAT
>JAFTSO010000020.1 GCA_017467265.1 Clostridia bacterium | reverse complement strand
GGGTGCTTGCACCCGTAACAATACCTACCTTTCTAAATCTTTTGATTTTTTTATATTCGAGATCGGCAGCACTCGCCAAACGGAATACGTGAGAACAATTCTTCGCGCAGATGTCGTACAGCTTGTTTGTGTTGCTGCTGTTTAAGCCGCCGATCACCAACATCGCGTCACATTGTTTCGATATTTCGTCCGCCTCATTTTGCCGTCCTATAGTAGTATAGCAAATTGTTTGAAAAACTTCAACTGTTTTTCTACGGATATTATTAAGATTTTTTATAATTTTTTCAAATTTTTCCTGCGAATAGGTCGTTTGCGCCACTACACAGCACTCTCTTTCGGGTAAAATTGAAAAATCTTCGTCTTCCGTTGAAAAAATATACGCTTCGTCATTACACCAACCGTTCAAGCCTACGACTTCCGGATGCGTCTTTTCCCCGACGATCACGATCGCTTTTCCCTTCTCGTATTCTGCACGTACAATCTTTTGCGTGCGACGTACAAATTCACAGGTGCAATCGACAATCTCGATATTCCGTTCGGCGCATTGTTCGTAAATTTTCTTCCCTACGCCGTGTGAACGGATGATCAGCGTCGCCCCCTGCGGCACGTCAGCCAAACGCTCCACCGTCTTAATTCCACGCTGCGAAATCTCCTGCACCACCGTCGCGTTGTGGATAATCTCACCAAATATATACGTATTTTCAGGATTGATTGAAAGCGCGGTATTGACAGCGTGTTTGACACCATGGCAAAAGCCGCCGCTTTTTGCTATCACAAATTCCATTAGTTTGCCTTCTTTTTCTTCTTGTTCGCCTTTTTATTCGCGAGAAATTCCGCGTGATCTGCACGCATTTTCAACATATGTTCACGCAGACGATCGTCCACCGACGCCATCTCTTCTTCCGTCATTTTTTTGCCGTAATACTCGCCAAATTCCAACGGCTCACCCACCAAAATATGTGTCATTCTAAACCAACGCGGACGTTTGTAAATCACCATCGGGATAATCGGCGTTTTCGTCTTAATCGACATCACCGCTGCGCCGTGGTGAAACTCCAACATTGGCTCTTCCGTCTTATTTCTGGTTCCTTCGGGAAAAATACAAATCTTTTCGCCGTTTTTCAGGCACTTGATCGAATCAAGCATCGCTCGCACGTCGTTGCCGTCGCGATTCGCGCTGATCGCCTTCACGGCGCGCGCCAAACTGCCGATAATCGGCGTTTCGAAATTTTGACGCTTTGCAACAAAATGGATAATTTCCCACGACGTCCAAGCCACGTACACGGGATCAAAAATCGAATAATGATTGCAAACGTACACGTATGCCCCGTCTTTGATTTTATGGTTTCCATAATAGCGGAACGGTCTAAACACACGCGAGAGCGGTATCAACAAAATACGCAAAATGTTCATTTTTACGCTGATATGTCGCCCCTTTTTATTCGCTTTGACCGTAATAGGCGTTTCCTTCTTTTTCTTCTTTTTAACAGGCTTTTCAGCGGCTTTTTCGACAGATTTTTCCTGTGATCGCGCCTGCAAATCGCTCTCATTCTTTTCTTCCATAATTACCCCGAAAGTGCGTCAAATTTTCGATTGAATATGCTTTTTGATCGTTGCAACGACTTCGTCGATATCCATCGCCGACGTATCAACGACAATCGCATCGTCTGCACATTTTAAGGGCGAAAATTCGCGTTCGCTGTCCTGCTTGTCTCTCGCCTTAATCTCTTCGTGTAATTTCTCGAAATCCACGTTTTCTCCGCGCGCTTGCAGTTCCTTATAGCGGCGCTCTGCGCGGACAGCGCTATCCGCAGTCACGAAAAACTTGAATTTTGCGTTTGGCAACACCGTCGAGCCGATGTCGCGACCGTCCAAAACACAGGACATACTTCCTGCGATTTCGCGCTGCATTTCCACCATTTTGATACGCACCGCAGGGTGCGCCGAAACGTTGGACGCCGCCATCGACACGGCGTTTTCGCGAATCGCCGAAGAAACGTCTTCGCCGTCTAATAACGTATGCTGTTTTCCGTCCTTATATTCCACTTTTACGTCCAGTGAAGGCAGCATTTTTGCCACCGCAGCACCGTCTTTGGTGTCAATCCCCAACCGCAACGCTTTCAGACCGCAAGCGCGGTACATTGCCCCCGTATCAAGATACAAAATGTTGTAATCTTTCGCCAAAACTTTCGCCACCGTACTCTTACCGCTGCCGGCAGGTCCGTCCAACGCTATATTCAGCTTTTCAGAAATATCCTTACGCAAGGTTTTCGCCCCCTTTTGATATATGTGCTTTGCCGCTCTATTATCCGCGAGCTCAGTCAGGAGCATCAAACGAATACACAACTTTAATCCCCCGTCAATCTCCGGCTCTATCGCCGCGAAAAGGGGCGCAAAATCATATCCACTCTCCCTAGCTGCCTTCGCGGGATGATAGGAGTGAATATCTGTCGTCAACGAAAAAATAAAGCATTTTACTTCTTCTTTTTGGAGCACGTTTACCGCGAAAACTTCATCTAAAAGCTCTTTTACGGACGCGGAAATCTCCGTTTTATTGTCCTGCACGATCGTTGTCGCGCCACGAATTATCGTCATATTTTCTCCGTTTTATATCCAAAATGGATATAGCTTCATATTTTCTTACGCTCATTATACGAAAAAATCAACTGTTCGTCAAGTCTTTTGATTAAAAAACGGCGTATTCTCTCGTAAAATCTGTATATTTTCGCATCAATCGATGCTATTTCCTGCCGCGTAGCCCGTCGCAAAAGCGATCTGCATATTAAAACCGCCCGTAAATGCGTCCACGTCTAAAACTTCGCCGCAAAAGCGCAAACCTTTTACCTTCTTGCTCTCCATTGTTTTGGGATTGATCTCCGAAAGCTCCACACCGCCCGACGTGATGATCGCCTCTTCAAAACCACGCAAACTGCGAAGTTTTAAGGGAAACGCTTTTAGCGTTTTGATAAGACGGGCGCGTTCTTCTTTCGTCACCACATTGACCGCCTTCGACGGCGAAACAGACGCCGTGTATAATACAGCGGCAATGAGTTTTTGTGGCAAAAGCTCTATGAACGCGTTGGAAATTTGCTTGTTTTTGTATTTTTCAAAATCACGCAGCAGGCGTTTGTCCAACGTTTGCTCGTCCAAAGCAGGTTTTAAGTCCACCGTTGCAGTTAGTTTGTCCAACGGCAAACGGTTGATCATCGATGATGCCGACAAAACAATCGGTCCAGACACGCCAAAATGAGTGAACAGCATCTCGCCAAATTCTTCATAAATCACTTTATTACCGTTTTTAACGGTAAAGGTAACATTTTTAAGCGCTAAACCTTGCAAAGGCATATGCGTCGAGCCGTGTAAATTTAAGCCGCAAAGCCCTGTCTTTAAGTCAGTGACAGTGTGTCCACACTTTTGTGCAAAAATATAGCCGTCCCCTGTCGAGCCCGTCGATGGATAACTGATTCCACCTGTCGCGACAATAATTTCGTCGCAATCGTATTCACATCTTTCCGTCTTTAACTTTACTACGCGTGGCGTAATACATATGCCTGACGTAGTATAGTAAGCTATGTCAGACATAGGTATTATATCTGACATAGTAGTGATGATTTTTTCAACTTTTTCATTCAAATGGATAGAAACCCCTACCGATTTACAGGCTTTTTCCAGCGTTTTTGTGACGTCACTGGCGTGATCGGTCACAGGAAACGCACGATTTCCACGCTCAATTTTGACCGATAATCCATAATTTTCCATCAAATCTATCGTTTTTTGTGGAGAAAAAGCATAAATAGCGCCTGTTAAGAACTTTCTACCACGTACTACGTTTTGTAAAAAATCCTCAGCGGCGACGTCGTTGGTAAAATTACAACGCCCCTTCCCCGTTATATATATTTTCTTTCCGAGCTTCTCATTTTTTTCAAAAAGCGTCACTTGATGCCCTTTTTCAGCGGCTGCATACGCCGCCATTAATCCAGCCGCACCACCGCCGATTACACATACGTTTTTCATCTTTTTACCGCCTAAAAGCCGATTTTTTAACCTCAATAATTCCCCCGTTAATAAACACAATATATTTTGTTTCACGGTAATTGTTTCACGTTTGCGCATATTTACACATAATGATATGCACCCGAGAACAGAGGTTATTTGATTTACAAAAAAATTCTTTTCTTAAAATTACGCAACCGACAAAAATTGTCGGTTGCGTATAATGTTTCACGCTATATGTTTCACAAAGCTCATCTTATCAAACGGGATAAACGTTGGTTTTTGCCAAATCTCTATCAATGCCGTTTTTCTGCGCTTCGCGCCACTTGAAGAAATTCTCAGCCACCTGTTCAAAGACCGCATACGAGAGCACGTCCTCTTCCTTTTCGTAATAGCCAAGTTCAATGACTTTCTTTTTGATATCTTCGTATTCGGGCTGCAACAAATCGGCAGGTCTGCAAGTGATGCGTTCTGCGCCTTTCAAAACTTTTTCCGCTACTTCTTCATTCAGGGGCATCGGTAAAGTACCGTATTTGCCTGCAAACAAATCTCTCGTTTCTTTAGTGACCATTTTATAACGCTCGTTCATTACGACGTTCATAACCGCCTGCGTACCAACAATCTGCGACGAAGGCGTGACGAGCGGCGGATAACCACAGTCTTTTCTGACATTGGGTACTTCCGCAAGACACTCCATCAGTTTATCTGCCTTGCCCGCCTTTTCCAGCTGATTGATAAGGTTTGAAAGCATACCACCGGGAACTTGATACAAGAGCGTGTTAACGTCGATCCCTTTCGATTTTTCATTGAGAATTTTGTCGTCTTTAAGACGTTTTTCGACTGTTTTGAAGTGCTTAACGATAGGCAAGAGGTTGTTAATATCGATACCCGTGTCATACGGCGTACCTTTAAGCGTTGCCACCAAAGGCTCGGTAGCAGGCTGCGACGTACCATTGCCAAGTGGCGAAAGCGCCGTATCGACAATGTCCACACCAGCCAAAATCGCCATCAAATACATCATATCGCCCGTACCTGTCGTGTTATGCGTGTGTAAATGCAATTTCGTCGTAGGTTTCAGCGCCTTCTTCAACGCGCTAACAAGGGTGTACGCACGGAACGGCAACAGCAAGTTAGCCATATCTTTCAAACAGATATTATCCGCACCACGCTCTTCGAGCTGCTTTGCAAGATCTACAAAATATTCGTCCGTAAAGACTTCTTTACCATCTACGACAGCGCTAGTATAACAGATTGTTGCTTCGCATACACCGCCGTATTTTTTAATAGCTTTCATCGAAACTTCCAGATTTCGAGGATCGTTCAACGCGTCGAACACACGAATAACACCCACACCGTTTTCAATGGATTTTGCTACGAATTTCTCCACAACATCGTCCGCATAGTGACGATAGCCCAACAGGTTTTGTCCTCGCAAAAGCATCTGAATAGGCGTTTTTAAGTGCGATTTTAACGTTCTCAAACGCTCCCAAGGATCTTCATTTAAGAAACGAAGGCAGGAGTCGAACGTTGCGCCACCCCACGCCTCGATCGAATAATATCCAATTTCATCGAGTTGTTCCAAAACGGGGAGCATTTCTTCGATTTTCATACGCGTAGCCGCTTGCGATTGATGCGCGTCACGCAAAATCGTTTCGGTAAGCATTACTTTTCTATTTTCAAATTTAATATCCATAATTTTTCACCTCGTAGGTTAAATAATCGCAAGCAGGAAACCTGCCGCAATAGCCGAACCGATAACGCCTGCAACATTAGGCCCCATCGCGTGCATTAACAAATGATTACTGGGATCCTCTTCGCGTCCGACATCCTCGGAAATACGCGCCGCCATAGGGACGGCCGAAACGCCTGCACTACCGATCAAAGGATTGATTTTGCCGCCCGAGAGCTTGCACATCAGTCTTGCCACCAGCAAGCCGCCGATCGTACCGCACGCAAACGCAACCAAACCAAGCCCAATAATACCGAGCGTGCTCAACTGCAAGAACGTGCCGCCGTATGCTTTACAGCCCACGGAAACACCCAAAAAGATGGTGACAGTGTTCATCAAACCATTTTGTGCCTGCGAAGAAAGTCTGTCGCATACACCGCATTCTTTGAGCAAATTACCAAGCATCAGCATACCAAGTAAAGGCACGGCGTCAGGCAACAAAATACCGACAACGAGTGTCACCAAGATCGGGAAAATAATCTTCTCCACTTTGCTTACCGAACGGAGCGGTTTCATTTTGATTTGACGTTCCTTTTTGGGAACAAGCAAACGCATAATCGGCTTTTGTATAATGGGAATAAGCGCCATATACGAATATGCAGCAACCGCAATTGCCGAAAGTAAATCGATGGATTTGCCGTTAAACATCGACCACGCCGACATTTTTTGCGTGACGTAGATAGCCGTAGGACCGTCCGCACCGCCGATGATGGCAATGGACGCTGCCGCCGCAACGTTGAAACCGATAACAGACGCCGCAATCAGCGTTAAGAATACGCCAAGCTGCGCCGCCGCACCGATAATCATACTCTTCGGGTTGGAAATGAGCGGACCAAAGTCGGTCATTGCACCGATACCAAGGAAAATGAGCGGCGGATAAATTACGTTCTGAACGCCGTAGAACAAGTACCACAACAGTCCCCTGTTCTGCACGTTTTCATAGGTGTGTTCCGCCCCTTCGGCGTACGTTCCCCACACTACGTTATAAGCCCCAGGAAGATTGATCAAGAACATACCGAACGCGATAGGCAATAAGAGAAGCGGTTCAAATTTCTTTACGATCGCGAGATACATCAGCACGAACGAAATGAGAATCATAACGTAGTTCGGCCACGTATCTGCAAACGATCCGCTATTAAAGCCCAACGAATTCCATAAGTTTTTGAACATATCCCCGAAATTCGCGATTAAATTTATACACATAATAGAAACTCCTTATTCTATTATTCTTAACCGATTACAGCCAAAACTGCGTCCGATTCAACGTTTGCGCCCTTGACCACCTGAAAACTAACAACGCCGTCGCAAGGTGCGGTGATGTCGTTGTCCATCTTCATCGCTTCCAAAACAAGGATCGGCTGATCTTTTTTCACGCTCGTGCCTTCTGCTACGAGCAAGTTTTTAATAAGCCCGGGGAACGGGGAAAGCACTTTTTCACCATTTGCAGGAGCAACCGCTTTGGGCGCAGCCGCAGGCGCTGCAACAGGAGCAACGGGAGCTGCTACAGGTGCAGCCGCAACAGGTGCAGCCTTTACCGTCGAAACTACGGGAGCGGACGTTGCGCCCACTTCCTCTACGCCTACTTCATAAGATTTACCGTTTACCGTGATAACAAAATTACGCATAATTTTTCTCCTTAAATTCTCTTAATTCTCTTGACCGTAAATTCACATTTCGGGTTGTTTTGCTGATAATACGCCATGATAGCCGCCGTAATGACCGCCAGCGTTTCGTCCGTGATTTCGTCGTCTGACGACTGCGGAGCGGAAACTGCCTGCGGTGCTGATTTCGTCTGCGGTTTGGGCTCTGCCTTCACTTTCGTTTTCATCTGCCCCGTCGCCTTTGACATAATCTTGCCCACCAGCCAAACGACAAAGATCAAAAACGCGATACCGACGAATACAACGAGAAAACCGAGTATTGCATACAAAGTCGCCTCGCCTACGTTGCTAAATTCGCGCGTTTTGTCCGTCGCACTTGTTAATAAATTCAATGCCATAGCTCCTCCTTACCCAATCAACATTTGCAAGGAAGCAATCAGGTATTGTTTGATAAATTGCGGCTCTACGATCGCATCGATAGAACCATCTTTCGCAGCGTTGATCGGATCGGAATTTTCGTCCGCGTATTTTGCCGCGAGCGCAGCTTTGTCCGCTTGTTCATTTCCAAGCTCGATCTGTGCGCCCTGTACGCTGTCGAACAGCGCGATCTTTGCGTTTGCAAACGCGCAAGCGTAATCAAAACCGACGGATTTGGATGCAAACAGCGAATATCCAAGACCGATTGCCTTTTTATATACAACCGAAATCTTCGGTGCGGTAATATAACTGAAATATTCAAGATATTCTGCCGTAGCTTTCAGCAAGCGACTGTTATTCGCGCAAGCGCAGGGACAAAGCCCTTTCGTATCCGTGAAAGTGATAAACGGCAAGTTGTGTGCGTTGGCAAGCGATGCAAATCGAACCATTTTGTCCATTTTTGCCACCGTCAACTCCACACCATTATCACCGCCGTCAAAAATAGCCGCCGCAACCGAAATACCGCCAATTCTGCCGATTACCGTTTTAATCTCAGGCTCGTAATTTGCATTGATTTCGATAGGATTTTCAAAGATAGTGAGCAAGTTATCAACCGTCACACTTTCGTTCAGTATAGGCGCACTTTCGTTCAATTCCGCATCGACCATACCCACACGGAGAAGATCGTTAATGCTGATAATCTTATCGCGTGCATCTGCCAGATTTTCCACTTCCAGCGACACAACGCCTGTTTTGTCGAGCGCGTTTGCGCCGCCAACCTCTTCCTTCGTCAAGTTTTTGCCTGCTTTTGCAGACAAAACAAAGGGGCTGTTGATCGCTAACACACTCTTATTTTTCACAAAGAACGTGAAATCTGCGATCGCCGCAAGAATCGCCGCCGCGCCGTACACTTCGCCGTTCACAATCACATATTGCGAAACACCACCGCTCACGTCGAGCTGCGTTGCTTTCATCAGCACGTTTGCCAAGCCTTCAAGCACCGTCACGCTTTCGCCTACCTGTACGCCGTGCGTATTAAGTAGATACACAATGGGCGTCGAGTTCTTTTCCGCTGCGTTCATGCATTTTACAATCTTATCACAGCTCGCCTTGGAAACACCTCCGTCTAGTACCTTAAAATTCTGCGCGACGATATAATACGGATACCCGTCGATCGTAGCATAGCCAGTGACTACGCCTTCACCTTCGGCATTTTCCCCGTAAAATTCGTTCTTGGAAAAACTAAACGCGGAAAGCTCCACAAAGCTCTCTTCGTCCACGATCGCCGCAATGTCTTTTCTGATGTCCTGACCTACGTTTGCGATCCTCGTTTTTCTTTCTTGCAGCAACTGAATTTTATCCATTTGAATCCCTCCAAGAAAATCCTTTTGTCCTAAAAATTCTTATTTTTGGCAAAATTTTGCCAAGTTTCGACCAATTACCATTATACAGCAAAACGCCATAAATTGCAAGGATATTGCAAAAAATAATTTGCGTTTTTAGTAAAAAAATTATTTCACTATCTTTTTTTTCTTATTTTTGCTTTTATTCGATCGATTTTTTGCTGAATTTTATCCAAATTCTTATAAATAAACACAAAAATAACAATCAAAATTATCGCAAAAAGCACCCAAAACAAACCTCCCCACCACGTAGTAAACGGGATGAAATCAACAGAAAAGCAAGTAGTGGAAAGCGCCAAGGCGCGCGAAAGTAAAATTACAAACGTAAAATATCCCCAGCCCATCGTGGATAACCCTGCTAAAAAACATAAAATATCGTCGGGAAACAATGGCAATAAAAACATCAACGTCAAAAACAAACGGTCTTTACCCTTTAATTTTTTTTGCCATTTTCGTAGCGTTTCTTCGCCCACCATCCACGCCACTGCCCGATTTCCTAATTTTCGCCCTATCCAAAAGGCAAAAAATGAGCCGAGCGCAATGCCGACAAAGCTATACAGGAGCGTTTTCACCGCACCAAACAGTGCAAGCCCTGCGAGGGTGGAAACAATGCTGGGGATCGGCAAAACAACAACCTGTAAAAACTGCAATAAAATATACAACAGCGGCATCCATACCCTGCCTTTTGCAAATATTCCTGCAACAGTTTTTCGTCACGTAAAACGAAAAAGAACCCTGTTTTTTGTAATATAAATACAAGCACAAGACAGAACAGCACGAATACGTACGCACTTAAAGACGTTTTCAGCACCCTTTCCTTACCGCGAAATACGGACATAACAGAAAAGACGTACCACGCACAAATCCCCAACGTAAACAGCGAGATCCAGATAGGCACGTAGGCTACGCCGCGCCCGTTCCATTCCGCAAGCAACAGCACTCCAAAAACAATACACGCCAAAGATAAAAGAAAAAAGACCGAACAAAAGGGCACGTCGCTCTTTGCTCTGTCTTTGTTGTTCTGTTTGTTTTCTGCCATTTTACCCCTACTATATAACAACTGTTTTCGTCTTATATAGTATTTACAAGGCAAACGGTTTTATGCGTTTTCCGTCGGTGTTTCCGAGCAAAGCTCTTCGGGTGGCAACGTTTTTCTAAGCTCGACAATTGCACCGCGCGCCAGCTCGTCACAGCGATTGTTCAGTTCGTTATCCGCGTGCCCTGCCACCTTATGAAAAGTGACTTCATGCGTCTGCGTGAGCGCATACAATTCTTCCCAAAGATCGACGTTTTGCACCGCTTTTTTGTCCGCTTTTTTCCAACCACTCTTTTTCCACGCGTAAATCCAACCGTTAAGATAGGCGTTGACGGTATATGCCGAATCACTGTAAACATCTACGATACACGGATATTTCAGCCGCTTTAAGCCCACGATCACCGCCATTAGCTCCATACGGTTATTCGTCGTCTGCTTTTCCGCGCCGCTATACTCCCGTTTCACGTCTTGGTATATCAAAATACCGCCGTAGCCGCCAAGCCCCGGATTTCCCGAACAAGCACCGTCCGTATATAAAGTCACTCTTTTCTTTTCGCTCATTGTTCTCTGCCTAAAAATATTTTTTATCTTTACGAAATTTTCCGCTCTATTCGCCTAAAAACAATTGACAAACTCGTTTTTTTGTTATATAATAGGCTCGTTGTCTAGGGGTTTGGTATAGTGGTTGTGCCTTGGTCTCCAAAACCAATGAGATGAGTTCAATTCTTATAGCCCCTGCCAAATAGCTCCAAATCACCATCGGTGGTTTGGGGTTATTTTTTATATTGTTTGCTTTCGGCGGATCGTTTTAATCCGCCGTTTTTATTTCTTTATAGCAACAAAATAAAACATCCACCCTGCGTGGTGCGCGCTCTAAAATAATGGAATTCTCCACTATCTGCCTCGAACCAATCACCAAAAGGCACACGGTCGGGCGCGGTTTTCAAAAATTCGTCCAGTTTTGCGATAAATGCCCTGCGTTTGTCCATATCGTCCGTCAATCGCGCCACCCACAGCTGCCAGTCGCTCTTGGCATACATTTTACGGCTGTCAAGCGGCGTGCAATAACGCTCCGACTTTGTCAAATAATAATCGGTTTCCTTTTCAAACAAAGCCTGATCGAACAACCCCAGCCTAAGCACTTTGTCAAAGGCAAAATTGTATTTCAAACTGAACGTTTCTTCGCCGCTGTCCCACGTCAACGGCAAATGCGTCTTATCTTCTGCAAAAGCGGAAATTTCTTTGGCAAAACCGTCCGCAATCGCGCGATATTTTTTACTTTCGCCCGTTTCGCCGAACGCATTTAAGAGCTTAGCATACGCCGCGATGCCGATCGTTGCCTTAATCGCCAAATTTACGTTGTTTTCGAGATGTCCTGCAAAATCGTCTGTGCAGAGCTGATTGCCCGGTTTCAAGCCGTAATTAACGAGATACTGTACCCATTTTTCACACAAATCTTTGTTCTCTGTAAAGAACGTAAGGTCGTGATCTTTCTCATACACCGCCAAGAACATTACCAGCATATTCGCGCATTCTTCCACGGGCATTTGCATATTAAAATCGTACAGCGGATAATTTTTCGGCAGCAAATAGAAAGGAATTTGCGTCTTTACCGTCGAGAACAGATTCCCTTCGCAAATTCTGCCTAAATATTTGTTTTGTTCTTCACTAATCCCGTACACTTGACCGCCGCAAACGGGATACGTACCTGCATCGTGCGGTGCAAAATCGTACGTCCAAATGGGCATACGCGCAAATTTCAAAATCGGGCGCATCATACCCTTTACCAGCTCGGGTGCGTACAAAAGGAAGAGCGGCATCGACGGATAGGAAACGTCCACCGTTGCAATACAGCCGTTAGAACCGCACTCTTTGGACAGCCACAGCACTTTTCCGTCGTTATCTTTCACGAGCTTGTGCGCAGCAATACTTTGTCGTAAAGACGCAAACAAGACGTTCTTGTATGCCTCGCCATACGGCGCGGCACGGGAGAGCAGATCGTTTTCAAACGCACACAGCTTGCTCTCAATCGCAGCGCGATTATTCCACGTTTCGCTCAAACCGTCAAAAATCGTATGGTTTTCTAAATAGTACCCTTTTTTATAATCCCCATAATAATCGATGGAAACGCGATCGTCAAAACCAAGTAAAATAGCCCCTTTTGCCGCCTTATTGATCGCGCCTATGTATTTCTCGTCGTCGATCGCCACAAAACCGCGATAGCCGTTCGCCACATACCCGAAAAGCTCTTTTTCGTCTAAAATCCACGCCTGTTCGCCTGTGAGATAATAATATCCCCAGTCCGCGCCGCCAAAATCTGCACTCGGCGACATCGGCATCTGGCGGAGTAAACCAAAAAAGGCACTCTCAAAGCCGTCCATCTGCACCACGCCACCACGGACGCGTTTGTCAAACGTTTCAGGAATATCGTTATACGAAAGATTTCGATTGATAAAGAGCGAAATTTCCGCATTGCTATCCCCGACCATCTCGTAATCAAGATAGCATACGGGCATAGACAACAACTCTAAATCGGTAAGCGGCAACGGGGAAACAAAACGCAGTTTTAACGTCGTTTCACCACACAAAAATTCGTAATCGGTAGAAAACGCCGTCACGTTTATCTTTGTTTGCTCCGCTTTTTTTGCGCCAACGGGCAGAAATTTTTGCCCGTTGCCCATAAAATAATACGTTTCCCCTTTCGTTTTTAAGAAACCGTAAATTTTTTTGCTCTCACCGAACCACGTTTCCACGTCTTTGTCGTTCAAATTTTCCGTTGCAGACCACAATGAAAAATTCGGGTCTTTAACAAACAACGGATAGCTAGGCAAAATGCGTTCCATAACTTCTCTCCTGTATTCTCTCAATATGTATTACTCTGTATGTGTTGTTTTACTCCTGATCGCAGCGTTCAATGGATAAAATGAACGAATGTTCCGCCATAATCTCATTGAGACGTGTGGACGAAAATTCTTTGTCGGTATTGAGCGTCGCACTATACGTGACCTGCCCGTTTTCGCGTTTGATAACCAACTGATTAAAACGATCCGTCCCGAACAGATGTTTAATCACCATATTTTCTTCGCCCGTCTGCAAAAATTCGATCTTTACTGAATAATAGCGTTTTGTGCGGAATATGCCCAAATGCAAATGAAAAATGAGCTGCGCAACGATCATAATCAGCGCCGCGCCGACTGCAATCACGTAAAGCTGACCGCCGCACGCCATACCGACGCCTGCCGTTGCCCATACGCCTGCCGCTGTCGTAAGCCCACGCACTTCTTGCCGCTTATATACGATAATGCCTGCACCTAAAAAGCCGATACCCGTGACAATCTGCGCCGCAACGCGCGCCGTATCCGCCGTATCACCAAAGGCGTATTTGGATACGATCATCATCAACGCAGAGCCCATACACACGATCGTGTGCGTACGAATACCTGCCTCTTTGGAGCGAATTTTTCGCTCGAAACCGATTGCAAAACCGAGTATAACCGACAAAAGTAAATCTAAAAGGATGCGAAATTCTTCTCTATATTCCAACAATTTTTCTTGTTCTCCTTGCCTACTGTTTTATAATATGCGGACATTATACACCCTTTTTATGTGTTTGTCAATAGCAAAATTTCCGTTTTTTTATATAATATATAAAAACTTTTTCGCTTTATTCCTTAAATTGATAGCGATACAACTCCGCATACAGTCCACCGAGCGAAACTAACTCTTCGTGCGTACCGCGCTCGGTTATCTCGCCGTCCGTAAGCACCAAAATCTCGTCCGCGTTCTTTACCGTGGAAAGACGGTGCGCCACAACAATTGTCGTTCTCCCTTCCGAGAGCTCGGACAAAGCACTCTGTACCTGCATCTCCGTCATATTATCCAGCGCGCTTGTTGCCTCATCTAGGAGCAAAATGGGCGGATTTTTCAAAAATGCACGCGCGATCGAGATACGCTGCTTTTGACCACCTGAAAGTTTTACACCGCGTTCACCCACTTCCGTATCATAGCCGTCGGGTAAACTCATCACGTAATCGTGGATATTCGCACGCTTTGCAGCAATCAGCATTTCTTCTTCCGTTTTTTCGGGCGCACTATACATAATATTATCGCGTATGCTGCCCGAAAACAGGAATACGTCCTGCGCCACCAGCGCGATTTTATCACGCAAATTCTCACTAGTCACGTCGTTGATATCCGTGCCGCCGATCGTGATTTTGCCTTCGTCTCGCAAATAAAATCTCGGCAAAAGATGACACACCGTTGTTTTCCCTCCGCCCGAAGAGCCGACGAGCGCTACCGTTTTACCCTTTTTTACTGTAAACGAAACGTTTTTCAAAACGTCCGCGCCTTTTTCACCTTCCTTCGCGTACCCAAACGACACGTTTTCAAAGCAAATATCACCGTCCAAATCCGCGAACACGGGCTCTTTCGGCTCATATTCGGACGGAGTATCCATTACTTCGCAAAAGCGGTTAAAACCTGTCATACCGTCCTGTATCTGCTCGAACAAGTTGATCAGCGTACGTATGGGCGTGAGTAGCATTGTGATATACAAAATATACGCGGTGAAATCCCCCACGTTTTCAATTACGTTATAATAAAACATCAGCCCACCCGAAAGTAGCGCGATCAGGTATAAAAAGTCGTTGAACGCGGACATGCCCGCCTGAAAACCGCCCATAGCACGATACGCACCCGAACGCGCACGTTTGAAATCGCCGTTTACTCGTTCGAATTTTTCTTCTTCTCGATGACGTGCGTTATACGCTTTCGTGATACGCACCCCCGACACCGAAGATTCGATCTCCGCGTTTAATTCCGCCACACGTTTTCTCGACTCGGTAAACGCACGGCTCATTTTTCGACGCGCTTTCGCTGCGAATAAAATCATAAGCGGCACATAGCACGCCACGATCAATGTCAACCATGGATTGATATAGCCGAGCATAACAAGTGCCCCGACGATCGATAAAAAGGAATTGAACACGTCTTCAGGCCCGTGATGCGCCAGCTCGGAAACCTCGAACAAATCATTGAGAATTCGGGACATTACGCTACCCGTCTTATTCTCGTCGAAATAGGAAAACGGAAGCGTTTCGATATGCGAAAACAGATTTCTTCGCATATCCCCCTGTATGCGAACACCAAGCACGTGCCCCCAATACCCGACGATATACGTGAGTATGCTTTTCAAAACGTATATCACCGCCAAAACGATCACCCACGTCACCAAAAGACGCAGATTTCGGTTGGGCACGTAATCGTTCATAATGCCTCGCGCTATCATCGGATAGAACATATTGCACACGGAAATCAAAAACGAACAAATCAAATCCATCAAAAACAATTTTTTATGCGGTTTATAATAAACAAAAAATCGAGCTAATTTTTTCATATGTTTTTCTTCTTCTCTGATTGATAATAATCACGCTTATTTCTGCCAAATTCCGCAGGCGCAACCCCTGTATATTTTTTTAACGCCGTCGAAAAATGCGGATAATTCTCATACCCGATTGTAAAGGCTATATCTGCCAAGGGCATATCCGTATCCCCGATCATCGTCTTTGCGTATTCGAATTTTTTTTCGCGGAAATATTGGCTGGGCGTTAACCCCACTTCGCGCACAAACACACGGTTGGTATGCGAATACGAATAATTCGTTTCTTGTATCAAATCCGCCACGTCCCGTTTCATATTCTCGGGATTGTTCATCAGCATAATCAGGTGCGACACCGCAGGCGAATACTCGTTTTTTGTCGGCGTACTCTTAATGTGCTCTGAATAGACTTCGCGCAAAATATCCATAAAGAGGAGCTGCATCTGCATTTCATAACACGTTTCGTCCGCAGAAAGCACTTTGTTCGCGTCGTTGTAGATACGGTTTGCCTTTGCAGGCGAGAGCGTAATCTCCGTAGGCATCTTTGCCGTTAAAAATTCCTCGTACATCGACGGACAAACCAAACGCAAATACCGCTCGAAATACGCCGCGTCAATCCCCAAATTCAGGTGCTGCGACACCTGTTTCTTTTTATTGTGCAACGAGTGCTCATCGTTAGGTCTGATCAAGCAAAGTGTGTTTTGCGCAAGCTCCTGCACTTCGCCGTTGATTTTGTGCACGATGGTACCCTTTAACACCAGCACGAATTCCCAGTAATCGTGCGCATGCAAATAGGGATAGTCTTGATATTTAATATGAAAAAACAGATTTTTTGCATAGCTTGGTTTCGTACAAACCATCATAGCGCACCCCTTTTTCGTTGCTTACAAATATTATAACATTTTTTAAGCAAAAGTCAAGGAAATGAGCAAAAAACAAAAGTATTTGATAGATTTTAGTATTCCCACTTTTTTTGTGGTATGCTACAATAAAACCGTGAACGGGAAATGCCGTTGACAATATTAAATTGGAGAGTGTTATTATGGCAAAAGTAGATAAGGCGTATTATAAAGATAACGATGGTATGTTGTGGGAAGAAAGACCTGACGGTGCGGATAAATATATTTGGCGTTATAGCAAAAATCCCCTGTTCAATCTTTCCAAGGAAGAACATTTCTGGCATATTTTTAACAGCGCGGCAGCGATTGTGGACGGCAAATATATCGGCGTTTTCCGCTGTGAAGATAAAACGGGTACGCCCGATCTCTATTTAGGCAGAAGTGAGGACGGCGCAAAATGGAATTTCGAAACGACGCCCATTACGTTCTATAATCGCGATGGTAGCAGGTTCACCTATCCGTACGCATACGATCCCCGTTTGGTGAAGCTCGAAGACGCATATTACGTGATTTTTTGCGCGGATATTGAAGGTCCGTCCATCTATACTGCAAAAACGACAGATTTCAAATATTTTGAAATGCTGCCCAACAATTTCTTGCCATATAACCGCAACGGCGTTCTGTTCCCTGAAAAAGTGAACGGGAAATATTTGATGCTCAGCCGCCCCAGCGACGATGGCAATACCCCGTTCGGACATATCTATTTGAGCGAAAGACCCGACCTTTTATACTGGGGCAATCATAAGCTCTTGATGAAGAATTTCCACGCAAACAATTACTGGGAACGTATAAAAATCGGAGCAGGCCCTGCGCCTATTAAAACGGACGAGGGCTGGATTTTGATTTATCACGGCGTTCAAAGAACGTGCAACGGCTTGACGTATAGCTTTGGCGTGGCTGTACTCGATCTTGACGATCCGTCCAAGGTGAAATACAGGGCACGGCGGTATCTGATGACTCCGGAAGTAGGCTATGATTACGAAACGATCGGGTTTACCCCTAATGTTTTATTCCCTTGTTCGGCGCTCGTCGATTCGGAAGGCAGAGTGTCCATCTACTACGGAGCGGCGGATACGAATATGGGTATCGCTTTCTCAACGGTGGATAAGCTGTTGGAATTTGCAAAAACCTTTAACTAATAGACAAAATCTCGCTCAAGTTTTTGAGCGAGATTTTTTATCGTATAAAATACTGCGGCTGTTCTTATGTACAGTCGCAGTATTTTGTGTGCTATTGCGCGATACGTGTCAAATTCTATCAAAGCATTTTTATTAAATCCGGCAACGCCGTTTCGAATTTTACACCGTACCAATGGTCGGGATCGCCTTGCGTATTCTCGATACAACGCACGGTGTAATCGGCTGCAATCTTTGCCGCCGTAAAAATATCCTTGCCGTTCAAAAGGGCGCCCGTGAACGCCGACGCGTACACGTCCCCCGTGCCGTGACAGCCCCTTGCAATACGTTTGTGTTCGTAATAACGGATTTGACCACGTTCATACACGACCACGCCCGTCTTACCACTTTCGTAGCCAACACCCGTCAATACAATCGTCGAACAGCCCAATTCTTCCAGCGCCGAAAGCAGCCCTTTAATATACTGCTCGTCATAGCTCTCCTTGTATTCTACGCCTGCGAGAAAGCAAGCCTCGGTGATATTCGGCACTAAAATATCCGCAGAAGGACAGAGCGTTTTCATCGCGTTCACGTACTCCGCATCAAAAATCGGGTACAGTTTGCCGTTGTCTGCAAATGCAGGATCAACGATCTTGATCGCCCCTTCCACGCCCATCGTGTCCAAGATATTCTTAACGTAGCCGACCTGTTTCGTGCTGCCAAGATACCCTGTATAAATGCTGTCAAAGGCAATCCCTTCTTTCTGCCAATGCGCCTGAATTGCAGGCATATCGTCCGTCAAATCACGGAACGTGAAGCCGCTAAATCCTGCTGTATGAGTCGATAAAACGGCGGACGGCAAAATACACGTTTCGTGTCCGCAAGCGGACAAAATCGGCAACGCTACCGTCAGCGAGCATTGCCCAACACAAGAAATGTCCTGAATTGTCAAGATCTTTTTGTATGCCATAATTCTCTCTCCCGTCATACGTATGCGTATCAAAAATTGGAAAAATGCAACCAAGCCACAAGGGATTGGTTGCATTATGGAGCTACTAGGCGGATTTGAACCGCCGACCTCGTCCTTACCAAGGACGCGCTCTACCGACTGAGCCATAGCAGCATTTATCATTACTATGACATTATAGTGAAAAAAACGCCGATTGTCAAGCTATATCAACCTGTTTTTTGAAAATTTTTCAAAAGTTTTCGCCCACATAAAAAATTCTCTCCGCCAAACTCGGCGAAGAGAATTTTTTGCTTTTTCCTTATTTTGCGTATTCAACGCCACGGAATTCGCGGATAACGTTGACCTTGATCTGACCGGGGTATTCGAGCTCCGTTTCGATCTTTTTCGCAATGTCCTTCGCAAGGAACAATGCCTGCGCGTCATCAACCTGTTCGGGTTTGACGATAACACGAACTTCGCGGCCTGCCTGAATTGCATAGCTCTTTTCTACGCCGTGGAAACCACTGGCGATTTCTTCCAGTCTTTCCAAACGTTTTACATAGTTTGAGCCCATTTCACGTCTTGCACCAGGACGTGCACCCGAAATCGCGTCTGCTGCCTGAATCAATACAGCCTCGATCGTCTTCGGCTCTACGTCGCCGTGGTGTGCCATAATCGCGTTGACAATGTTCGCATTTTCCTTGTATTTCTTGGCAAGATCTGCACCAATTTGAATATGCGTGCCTTCTTGTTCTTGATCGACAGCCTTACCGATATCATGGAGCAAACCAGCGCGTTTTGCAAAGTTCACGTCCAACCCAAGCTCTGCCGCCATTTGCCCTGCGAGCATCGATACTTCTACCGAGTGCTTGTACACGTTTTGACCATAGCTCGTTCTAAATTTCAAACGACCGATGAGCTTGATCAGCTCAGGGTGCAATCCGAAAATACCCGCCTCGAACACGGCCGCTTCGCCAGCCTCTTTGATCTGCATATCCATTTCACGGGTGACTTTGTCCACCGTTTCTTCGATACGTGCAGGATGGATTCTGCCGTCATTAATCAATCTTTCCAAGGAAAGACGGGCGATCTCACGGCGAACGGGATCAAAGCCCGACAAAATAACCACCTCGGGCGTGTCGTCAATAATCAGCTCGATACCCGTAGCATTTTCGAGCGCACGGATATTTCTACCTTCTCTACCGATAATACGCGCCTTCATATCATCGTTGGGCAGAGGCACGACGGAAACGGTAATTTCCGACGCCTGATCTGCCGCACATTTTTGAATTGCGAGCGAAATGATCTTCTTCGCGTTAATGTCCGCTTCGTCCTTTGCCTGCTGTTCCAGATTACGCACCTGAATCGCAACGTCGTGACGTACGTCGTCCAAGATCTCTTCAGTGAGCTGTTTCTTCGCTTCGTCGCGCGTTAACTGCGCCACCTTTTCCAGCTCTTGGATCATAAGCTCGTGTTGAGAATCGAGTTTTTCTTTCAAAACATCGATCTCTTCTTCCTTTTTCAAAAGGTTTTCCTTTTGCTGTTCGAGCGCTTCGGATTTTTTATCCAACGAATCTTCCTTTTGCGTCAAGCGTTGCTCCATACGTTGGATCTCGGCTTTCTTTTCTTTCGTTTCGTTCTCGAACTCTTTTCTTAATCTTAAATCCTGTTCCTTCGCTTCAAGCAACGCTTCTTTCAAAGCGCGCTTGCTTTCTTCCTTGCCGTGGGCAACGATACGATCGGCCTCCGCCTTTGCATCACCTACGATCTTGTCTGCTTGCGACGTAGCCGCGCCGACAGCTTTCGTTTCCTTTTTCTTGCGCAGATATCCGCTAAGGAAAAATTCAACAATCACTGCAACGATTGCCGCAGCCGCCGCAATACCGATCGCGCCCCATACGGGGACGCCAGCCAGAAACAGGACGCTCAAAGTAAAGTTGTGCATTATTGTGCCTCCTGTAAAAATTTAATTGATAAAACCATTATTGACACGGATTTTTTCGCAATATAACGCCTGCTGTTTGCGGCTTGCACCCCAAATTTCGGTGGTTTTGCCAAAAATCCGAATTATAATTTTTTCTATCGCATCTATTGTACAATATATTTTCAAAAAAGTCAATGCTTTGGCGAAAAATACTTTCTGTAAAGTGTAAAAAAATGGCAAAATAAAAAACGGAAATTCGCTATCTTTGCAAACTTCCGTTTTCTGCTATATTGTAATTACAGTTTCACTCTTCGTCCGACGTTTCTTCGGCTACGTTGCCGCGCGCTGCATCGCGGATCTTTTGTTCGATCTCTGCACGCACTTCGGGATTATCTTTCAGGAATTGACGCATTTTTTCCTTACCCTGCGCAATTTTATTTCCGTTGTAGCTGTAAAACGCGCCACTCTTGCCGATAATGTCGTATTGTACGCCCATATCCATTATACATCCTTCCTGCGAAATACCTTCGCCAAAGACAATATCAAATTCCGCCTGACGGAACGGGGGCGCGAGCTTGTTTTTTACAATTTTCGCTTTCGTTCTGTTGCCCATCGCGCCGTCTGCGTCTTTGAGCGTGTCCGTTTTACGGATATCCAAACGCATACTTGCGTAAAATTTCAGTGCCTTACCGCCGGGAGTTGTTTCGGGATTGCCGAACATAATACCTACCTTTTCACGCAGCTGGTTGATAAAGATAACGCACGTTTTCGATTTGTTGACGATAGCGGTCAACTTACGGAGTGCCTGCGACATCAAGCGCGCCTGCAAACCTACGTGCGTGTCACCCATATCCCCTTCAATTTCCGCTTTGGGCGTGAGCGCCGCAACGGAGTCAATGACGATAATATCCACAGCAGAACTTCTAACGAGTGCATCGGTGATATCGAGCGCCTGTTCGCCCGTGTCGGGCTGGGACACGTACAGATCGTCCAAATTTACGCCAAGTTTCTTCGCATACACAGGATCGAGTGCGTGCTCTGCGTCGATGAACGCCGCCACGCCCCCCATCTTTTGCGCCTCTGCAACCGCGTGCAGCGCAACCGTCGTTTTACCCGAAGATTCCGGGCCGTAGATTTCGATAATCCTACCTCTGGGGAAACCGCCGATCCCCAACGCCAAATCAAGCGTAAGACACCCCGAAGGGATCACGTCGATCTCAGTCTGACCAGCTTCGTCGCCAAGACGCATAATCGAGCCTTTGCCGTACTGTTTTTCAATCTGCAACAATACGGCGTCGAGCGCCTTCATTTTTTCCGTGTTCTTTTCGTTTGCCATTTTTTTATATTCTCCTGTTTATTTTTTTGCTTTATTAAAGATTTTTCAGATGTTTGTACGCCAAATATAATGCGTAATTGATTGCCTTTTCAGTGATATCTTCGCGATTACCGTCAAATTTATATCGATACACAAGCACCTGTTCCTTTACGCCTACGGCAATAAAACAAAGCCCTACGGGTAGCATCGAACGGTCCGTTTTCGGTCCCGCAAGCCCTGTCGTGGCGATCGCAATATCGCAACAGCCCGTATTCAAGAGCCCCGTTGCCATTTCGTACGCCGTTTGATCGGACACTGCCCCTGATGTTTGCAACGTGTATTCGGAAACACCAAGCCGTTTGATCTTCGAGAGCTCGTCATACGTGTTCAGTCCTTCAAAATAGACTTCGCTTGCCCCCGATACGGACGTGATACGCTTTGCGATTCCACCGCCCGTAAACGATTCGGCTACGCTGATCTTTCTACGGCGTAATTTTAAGAGCGTGACGAGCTGTTCTTCCAGCGTCGCATCGCTGTTCAACGCGTACACGGTATCCCCCAAGCCGTCCGCAAGCATACGCAAAACATCATCCGTTAACATACGCGGCGTATTGCTGTCATACGCGATCTCTATCACGTCTTCGTCGTGCTTTCGCGTATGCTGATAAGACAAACGGTTGCCACTCATATTGTCAACTTGCGCCAACAATCCACGCACCCGTTCTTCGTTCGCGCCCACTGTACGGATTACCATTTTATCATAGCGAACACCGAGCAGCTGTTGCAGATAAGGCACGCATACGTTCTTCGCGTATCCCACGCCCGTTTCCGTTTCGTCAGCGGAAAGCAGAAATAGTGACGTTTTCTTATCTCGATACACACCTGCGCTCCCAAAGATATTTTGTGCGGTATTGTCATTAAAATACTCTGCAAAATATCCCTTTGCGATGGGCAACGCCATTTTGTCCGCCAAAAGCACAATCGTATCCGCACTTTCTTTCAAGGTCTTCAAAGCCTGTTTTACGCTTTGTGCGTCCGATTGCAACAGAAAACGCACTTCGGAAAGGGAATAACCGCTCGCAGAAAAAGCACCCAATACGGCGTTGACACCGCGATCGGACGGGTTGATTTTCTTTTGCAATACGATACATGCGTTATGCATATGTCACTCCCTTTTCGCTAAAAAAGAACTCATTTCTGATCTTTTAATACCTGCTTATTCTTCACAACGTATGAAATGCCCGACCAAACGGTAAGCACCGTCGCGATTGCAAACAGTACCAATCCTACAATACAAAGCACTTCGCCCACTTTACCAAACACACTCGCCGAAACGAGCAATACCACAATGCTCACGTCTTGGAACGTCGTTTTATATTTACCGAGCTTGTCCGCTGCTAACACCAGCCCCGTCGTCGCCGCGATCTGGCGGAACGCACTGATAATCAACTCTCGCGCCATAATCACACAAATACATACTGCAAGCGCAATATACAGCTCCGTTGTGTATTCCCAGCTGCGGAACAGGATTTCTTTCATCGCCAAAAGCAAAATCATTGCTGTCGAAACGAGCACTTTGTCTGCAATCGGATCAAGAAATTTGCCAAGGTTTGTCACCAAACCGCGCGAACGCGCAATGTGTCCGTCGATGAAATCGGTACACGCTGCAATGGCAAAAATCGCCGCCGCGATGGCGTAAGCGATGGGCATACCCTTTACGTCGGGCAATACGCTATCCAAGAAGAATACCGCCACGAAAACGGGTATCATAAAAATTCGGCTCAAAGTGATTTTGTTGGGTAAATTCATAATTCGTAATCCTCCGTATGTCCGTATAAGTCGTACGTCTCCGCGCGATCGATCTCAACTTCGTAATATTCGCCTTGCGCGGCTTCTGCCGCGAAGAAATATACTTTCCCGTCGATGTCGGGTGCGCTAAAATACCCACGCCCTACGAAACAACCTTTTTCATAATCGATGCCGTCGCACAGCACCGTAATTTTTTGACCAACCAGCGACGAAAGCAGTTCTTTCGAGATTTCTTGCTGTGCCTGATACAGAGCGCGCACACGCCGCTTTTTTGTCGCGTGATGGATCTGCCCTTTCATACGGTACGCACCCGTATCCGGTTCTCGCGAATAGGCGAAGAAACCGCAATTTAAGAATTTTGCACGCCGTATAAAATCGAGCATTTCCAAAAATTCATCTTCCGTTTCCGAAGGGAAACCAGAAATGAACGTGGAACGTATCGCAATCTCGGGAATTTTTTCGTGCAATTTTTTAATGAGATTGATATACCCTTCGCGCGTGCCCTTTCTGTTCATTAGCTTTAACACGCGATCTTCCGAGTGTTGCAAAGGTATATCGATATATTTCAAAATTTTATCGTTGTTTGCAATCTCCTCGATAAGCTCGTCCCCGATCACGTCGGGATAACAATAGAGCAAACGAATTTTTTTGATATTATCCAGCGCAGAAATTTTGCGGATTAGCTCCACAAAACAATTCTTGCCGTACAGATCTTCGCCGTAGCGCGTCGTGTCCTGCGCCACCAAAATTAGCTCCGCCGTCTCCCCCAGTTCTTTCGCTTCTTTGACCAGCTCTTCCAACGGGTACGAGCGGTATTTACCACGGATTTTCGGGATCAAACAGTAGGTACAATGGTTATAGCATCCGTCTGCAATCTTTAAGTATGCAAAATGATCCGCCGTTGTCAAAACGCGATCGTGCATATACCCGTCCTGCCCTTTACCAACATAGTTTTGCCGTTCGTTATGCTCGTATGAGCGTTCCAACGCCTCGAAAATCTTTTCGTAATCGTTGATACCCAAAAAAACGTCTACTTCTTGCAGCGGAGCAAACAGTTCGTCGATAAATTTTTGCGGCAAGCAACCTGTGACGACCAGCTTTTCCAGCTTTCCACCATTTTTTTGTTCAGCGCACTCCAACACCGTTTCGATCGCCTCTTGCCGCGCACTCTCCAAAAAAGCGCAGGTGTTGACGATAAGCACTTCCGCGACGGAAATATCGTCCGTCAGCGTGCCGCCTTTCGCCTTGATGAACCCCAGCAACTTTTCGGTATCGACGCGGTTTTTATCGCAACCGAGCGAAATAACGCCGAATTTCTTGTTCGATAACATACTTCGTTTTATCCTTTTACGTACATAGCATACCACATTTAATATGACAAATGTATGCCTGTTTTTGAAAATTGTTTTTGTTTTTTTACAACGGACCGTATTTGCTCTCAAATTCTTCTTTGGAAATAAGAACTTTTCTCGCTTTCGCGCCGTCAAACGGCGAAATGTAGCCCATATCTTCCATCCATTCTATAATCTTGCCTGCACGGCTATACCCCGTAGAACATTTTCTCTGGATCATTGAAATGGATGCACTACCGCTTAAAATCACGTATTTGAGCGCTTCTATATAGATAGGATCGACCGCACCGCTCTTATCACCGACAAGTGGATCGGTTGGTTCGCCTGCATAGCCGCCGCGAGAATTGATAAACGCCGTCGCCTCTTCGTCGTAATAGGCTTCGTTATTGTTCTTAATAAAGTTGACGACGCGTTGCGATTCTTCGGGAGAGATGAACGCGCTCTGCACGCGGACGGGAGCGGCAAGCCCAGGCATCGTATACAGGAAGTCGCCTTTGCCCAGCAATTTCTGCGCGCCCGTTTGATCGAGAATAACGCGGCTGTCGACGTCCGTTGCCACGTAGAACGCGACACGTGTAGGCAGGTTGCTCTTAATAACGCCCGTAATAACGTCTGTGGACGGTCTTTGCGTTGCGACGATCAAATGGATACCTGCCGCACGCGCCTTTTGCGTAAGGTTTTGTATGCGGTCTTCCATATCCTTTTTCGCCGCCAACATCAAATCGGCAAGCTCGTCGATGATAATGACGATCTTCGGAAGGCGTTCTGCCTTTTCCACCTGCGCATTGTATTGATCGAGATTGACCACGTACGTGCCCGAACGGGACATCTTTTCAAACAGCTGATAACGTCTGTTCATTTCGCCGATTGCCCAGTTCAAGCTCTGCACCGCTTTGTTTGCGTCGGTGATAATTTCGTTAATCATCAAATGCGGCAAGCCGTTGTAAAGCACGAACTCCGTCATTTTCGGGTCAATCAAAATCAAACGCAATTCTTCGGGCGAGTATTTGTAGATCAAGCTGATAATCAACGAGCCCAGGAACACGCTCTTACCCGAACCAGACGAACCTGCCACGAGTAAGTGGATCATTTTGCTGATATCGCCGTACACTTTGCGGTTGGCTACGTCTTTCCCCATCGTGAACATCAGCGAAGACGATTTTGCATTGACGAAAGTATCCCCCGACAGCATACACCCGAGCTGTACAAACTGCCGTTCCTTGTTAGGCACTTCAATACTCACTACGCCGTCTTCGTAGTTAGGATATACGTTTACGCCGCTGGAATGTAAGCTAATGGCGATCGACTGATCAAGTGCAACAACTTTTTTGGGCGAAATGCTGCGTGGAATTGCCACGTTATAACGCGTGACCGTAGGTCCAAAGGTCACGGACGCGATCTCTGCGCCATTGACACGGAATTCTGCCAACGTTGCGATAATATTCTGCTTTGTTTCTTCCACTTCCTCGTCGTTTGCCGTCGGCTGTACGTCGCGACAATCGAAATCGTCCAAGGGTACGCGCACGTACGGACGTATAATACGAGGTTTCGGGGGCGGCGGTGGCGTAGGCGCAACTTCCGTCACTTTCGGCATCACCGCAGGCGCAGGCTCGGGCGGAGTAATCTCCGTGACGGGCTCGATCGGCATACGCGCCGTTCTAGGCGACACGTCTACGATTTCATCGTCATACCCCCTGCCGCGCGGTTCGGATACTTCCCTACCAAAACCGCCAACATCGTTCAAGCCGATTTCTTCGCCGCGATTATAATCAGAGCGCAGCGAATAGGGATCTTCGTCGTCCAACAAATGCATACCGTCTCTACCACGGGGAGCATCGTCGTCTTCTCGCGTACTGCCGCGATCATCAAACAACGACTCGTCGCGCGTAAACGTACGCTCGCTAATGCTACGATCGAGTCTGCCATCGCCCATCGCTCTGTCCAACAACGTTTCTTCTTCTCCACCGAATACATTGGGGTTCTCCGTCGAGAACAAATCCATATAATCGTGCCGTCTATATTCTTCGCCCCTGCCACGATCAAGTTCTTCGCCGCGCGTTGTTTCAACGGGCGTAATAGGTGCAACGTCTTCACGCTCGTTTCTGCTATAATCCTTTGAAGGCTCGGACAACGTATACGGATCACGGCTCTCCGCCGTCGAAACGGGCGTATAGGGAGTCGGATCTTGTACGAACGGTCTTTCTTCTTTCGGCGTCACTTCCACCACAGGTGGCGGCGTAGGCGCTTGTTCTGCGGTATTGCCGTAGCTGCCGTTATATTGGAACGGCGATTGGTCGTTGACAATCTTGACGGGGCGCGCTGGTTGCACGTTCGCGTTCACAGAATTTTGATACGCGTCCATATACGAAGGCGTATAGCCGTCGTTGACCGTCGGAGGATCGGACGAAACGTTAGGACGTGTATTCACCTTTGCCGTCGGATCGAAAATCAAATTCCGTTTATAATTCTCCGCAGGCGTCCCCCCAAACAAGAACGCGCGCGGATTCGTATAATCGATCTCCATTTTCTCCGTGGGCTGTTCTTGCTCGCTTTGTTGCGTGCCAAAAGGCGAAAAGGCTCTACCACTGTTAAAATTCGATACGTCGTTCTCGTGTAACGTAAACCCTGGGCGCTGGGAAACTGTCGGTGTATAACCGTCCGTCGGCTCGTTCTGTGCGGAATTTTGCGTGTATGCCTGCTCGTCTGTCGTCGGCTGATACCCCGACATCGGAATACGCTCTGCGCCTATATTTTGTTCATAAGGCACGTTTTCGGGCTGCGTCTGCACGTTTTGCGCAGGAGTAGCTTGTCCCATAGGTTGTTGATATAAGGGAATTTCCGTTGTAGAGTTTGCTACGTTTTCCGCTTTTTCAGTACCTTTTTCAATCGTCTGCGGTTTTTGCTTGGGCTGCTTGCCAGCGACCGTAATACAAACATACGTCAAAAACGCCGCTATGATCCCGTAAACGATCAATGCGCCGATCTCCGTCGTCAAAATGGCAACGCCATAGACGAGCGTGCCGCCAACTACACCGCAGACCGTCGATTTCGGGAATTGTTCCCCTTTTTCAAAACAATCGGTAAGATAGGTATTTTTATCAAACCACGAAAGACTGCACGCTGTATGTATGATGAGCGACACCGCGATCACCAGCATCACGCAACAGAAAAAAAGCGTTCTGTTCTTTACGAGCCGTTTGCCGAATAAGCCCCACGCCGAAACGTAGAACAGCCCGATAACGAACGGATACGCCAAATACCCAAACACGCCCACCAAAAAGCTGTGCACGGCAAAACCGAACTCCCCAAAGATGACAGTCCGCGTACATAAAATCAAAAATAACAAAGCCGAGAACAGCGCAATCGTCGCGCAAAAACTCTCTTTATTGACAATTCCCGATTCTTTTTTATTCTTATTCTTATTCTCTTTTCCTGCCTGTTTCGCCAAGGGAAACACCTCCTAAACCTATACCAATTTATTATAACACAGTTTTTCTTTTTTTTCAATAGTTTGACTGCAAAAAAACGGGCTGAAAGAAGAGAATTTTTCCACTTTTTCTCCCCTTTTGCCCGTTTTGTTTTTAAGACTAACTCCTATCGGAGTTCTTTTAACAAATATTGCGCAGCGTAATAGATATCTCCAGCCCCTAAAAAGAGCACGACGTCCCCTTCTTTCACCGTCTTTTTTAGCCAAGTTTTCAATACGTAAACGTTCTCTGCATATAGGCTACTCCCCACCGCACGGGAAAGCGCGGCGGCGCTACCCGATCCGTCATATCGCTCTCGCGCGGCATACGTTTTGTAGATCATCAAGTTTTTGATGGGCCGAAGCACGGATAAAAACTCCGACATTAATAGCTTTGTACGCGAATACGTATGCGGCTGAAATACGACGTACAGTTCGCCACGACACACGCCTTGCGCAGTGCGTACCGTCGCCACAATCTCACGTGGATGATGGGCATAGTCACAGATAAAGCTCGCGCCGCGGTACGTCCCGATTTTCTCAAAACGTCGTTTCACCGCCGTAAAACTTTCCAACCCCATTGCAATCTCCCGTTCGTTAAACCCAAACGATCGCATCGCGGCAAACGCCGCCAAAGCATTGTAAACGTTGCACCGCCCGATCGCGTTTAGCCTAATACGGCAGATCGCTTTCCCGTATTCTTCCACTGTAAACGAATACCGTTCCCCGTTCGCACGGAGATGCGTGGCACGATAATCTGCTCCGCTGTTCTCTATACCAAAACAAGGAAAATCCCCGAGCGATCGGCATTTTTCATCATCCGCACACACAAACGCCGTTTCCGCGTTCACACAAAATTGCCGAAAAGTGTCGATCAAATCCTTTTCACCATCATAGCACTCCATATGATCTTTGTCGATATTCAACAAAATTGATCGCCGCGAAGAGAATTTCAATAAATTTTTTTTATACTCGCAAGCCTCGGTCACAAAATATTCCCTACCACTTGTATAGAAATTGCCAAACGTGCCGTCTTCGCCCCCGATATGCGCCGTAAACGGAACGCCGACACCACGAAAAACGTGTGCACACATCGACGTGCAGGTGGTCTTTCCGTGACTGCCTGCCACTGCAAGGACGTTGGGAAATTCTTGGCAGATAATCGCCAACAATTCCGCACGTGAAACAATCTGTTTTTGCAAAGTTTTCGCTTTTCTCAACTCCGCGTGTTCCATAGGAATTGCGTCCGTATAAACCACAAGCTCGGCAACTGCCAGCTCTGCCCTATTTTCGTCCGCTCCAACAAAGACGGGTATTCCTTGCGCCGACAGTTTTTCCGTCTGTTCGCTCCGCGCTGCGTCGCTCCCCGAAACAGAATACCCACAATCAAAGAGAAAACATGCCAGCGCACTCATACTGATGCCGCCGATCCCGATAAAATATATCTTTTCAACCGATTTCAAACCTTTCAAACGCATATCACCATTGTATTCTGTATAATATGCCTTTATGTGTATTATAAGAAATTCTTATATCAAATTCGCATTAATTTTTTCATTTTCACTTGATTATCGCAAAAAAACGTGGTATAATAATTAAAAATATCGATTGAACGATTGCTTTTTATATGTTTTTTCGATAAGTAAAGTTATCTGAACAAAGTTTATCCTCATATCTGATTTATTCTTCCTCGAAAGGGCATCCGCAGCGTTGTGGGTGCTCTTTCCCTGTTTTATTTTCATACGTACAAAAATATACATAAAAAAGTGCCCTACCGCTATAATGCGATAAGGCGCTTTTCGTTATTTCCATTTTAGTCCTTTTTCTTCTTTTTCATAAAGAAATCAACAAATCTGGGACGATGTTTGCGATCGACCTTTTCTTCGCCGTTTTCTTCCTTTGCCTCGGGAATTGGATCATCTGGTTCAAAGACGGGGCTAGGCTGTTCGGGCGTAGGCTGAATAGGCTGCGCATACGGAGTCTGTCCATACTGCAACGGCTGCATCGGTTGCGCGAACGGCTGCTGCAAGGGCTGCTGTGCATATTGCGGCACAAATGGCTGCTGTGATTGCGGTTGTGCGTACGCAAAAGCCTGTTCCCCATACGGCGTAGGTTGCCCAAACAAAGGCGAAACGGGCGATTCTTGCACGCTTTCAAGCTTTTGCGAGAGCAACGTTGCCTGACGCAACGTTTCGTTCGCAGAATCAAATCCTTCTCCGCTCTGCATACTGTTAAAACCCGTGGCAATAATGACTACTTCCACTTCGTCCGACATATTCTCGTCGATACAAGCACCAAAAATCACGTTCGCGGAATAATCGATCACCCCTTTTACGAGATCTGCCGCTGTTATAACTTCGTCCAAAGACAGGTCTTTGCCGCCGATAACGTTCAAAATCACCGAGCTAGCGCCCTCGATCGTCGTGTTAAGCAAAGGACTACCCACCGCGCAACGTACCGCGTCGAAAATACGTTTTTCGCCTTTCGCTACGCCGATACCCATATGCGCGAGTCCGCGCCCTTTGAGCGTCGTTTTGACGTCTGCAAAGTCCAAATTGATGAGCGAAGGCTTGACGATCAATTCCGCGATACCACGAATACCTTGACGGAGCACTTCGTCTGCAACTTTAAGCGCCTCGGGGAAGGACGTGTTCTTGGGAACGACCTGACGGATTTTATCGTTGGGGATCGTAATGATGGAATCCACCGATTTTTTCAGCTGTTCAATACCGACGAGCGCATTGTCCATTCTACGTTTTGCCTCGAATGAGAACGGCAACGTGACCACCGCAACGGTAAGAATTTTCATATCCTTTGCGATCTTTGCAATCACGGGAGCAGCACCCGTACCCGTACCACCGCCCATACCTGCGGTGATAAACAACAAATCTGTATCTTTAAGCGCCTCTTGCAGTGCTTCTTTGCTCTCTTCTGCAGCCGCTTTACCCACGGCAGGATCTGCGCCTGCACCAAGACCTTTCGTCAGCTGTACGCCGATCTGAATACGTTTGGTCGCTTTGGAACGCGCGAGCGCCTGATTGTCTGTATTGACAACGATATATTCCGCGCTGGTTAAACCCGATTCGATGAGTCTATCCACCGCATTATTCCCTGCGCCGCCTACACCGATAACTTTGATTTTGGCAACCCCCGAAAGGTTATTGAGTCCCGTATCGCCTGTGGGCTGGGCAGCCTGCTCGGAATATCCGTAGCCTCCGTAATTATTAAAAGAGTTTTCGTAATTATCCATCATTTCTTTTTGCCTCCAAAGCCGTTAAAAATTCTTCTCCACCAACCTTGTTTTTCCTTGTCTGCAATCGCCATATTTAAGAGCGCAATGCGCGATGAAAACGCCGGTTTGTCAAAATAGGGCAAGTCGGGCACGACAATCTCCGTCAAACGGCTAATCCGTTTAGAAATATGCTCTTTACACCCCTTAATCAGGCTAATCCCTTCCCCCGTCATACTGATCGGATTGACGGACAAGCCCGATGTCTTTTTGTCTTTATAGCGTTCTTCAAAAAATCTGTCGATCTGCTCGCAAAGCTCGTCCAAGCTACTCTTGATGATATCGTTGAGTAAACGCACGGGAAACTGCAAATCTCCACGATCGTTCATCCATTGTAATTCACCCAACACGACACCGCCAGAAATATTCGACGCCGCGAGTATCTCTTCCGCCGTCGCCAAATCCACGCCCAGCTCTTCCATTAACTCGACAAGCACCGTTCCTACGCCAAAATCGAACGTTTCTTCGTGAACGATTCCGCTTCCGTAAATCACGCTAAACGAACTAGTCAAAAAACCGATATCGAGCAAGAACGCATACCCTTCGCGTTTCTTTTCGGACATTAAATATACTGCCTGTGCCTGTGTGGACGGGATAAATTTAATTTCCTGTATCCCCAAATCGTTCAAAATCGCCGTCAACGTATCGTGGAAACCATCAGAAACGCAATAGTAGCAAAGTCCTCCCTGCAACGAAGTCGTCGCCGTTCCGCAAAGCTCGTTGACGGAAAAATATTTTCGATTGTCGCCGAGCGAGAAATACATCGCCGAACGACGAATACATCGCCGACCGCACGCCAGCTCGTTCCAACCACTCTCGTACAAATACTCCACGTCCGCAGACGATACTCTGCGCTTGGACGAAAAGGAAACGGTGTGACCTTTTGTAATCACCGTAATAAATGCGGACGGAACGCCTACGTGCACAGTTTCGATCGTGCCACCGTAGTTTTGCCGTACGGCATTGACGGAATCGTTCACTGCTTTCCGCAACGATTGCTTGTCCAAAAACGCACCGTTAGAGAACCCTTCGTACCGCTCCGTGTGGCTACTGGCAATCACAAACGTGCCGTTAACGCCCTTTGCGCCGAGCAAAAAGACTACTTCGTTCGATCGTATATCCAAAATCGCCGCGCTTTCGTTCCGCATCCCTTGCCACTCCTTGTTGAAAAACACAAAATATTGTGCTGTTATAATACATTATATACTATTTATTGTAAAATGTCAATGGACTGGCGAAAAAAAGCGACAAAAAAACACGCATTTTTTGCGTGTTTTTTATGTTTTTGAGTTTTTAACGTCTTTATAAAGGCAAACCGCCTTCGGGACGGTACGCCGTCGTCACTTCGCCGTCGAGGCTGTCATAGACCATCAAACTACCGCTCATACGATCGCTGACAGACAAATCCAAATACGCCTGTACGGCAAGCGCCGCCTTTTCCTGCGTCGCGTTCTCCGCCGCATACACGTACAGTTTTACACCTTCCTGCATCTGCAACATAAGCACGATTCCGTGTTCGGTGTTCGTCCGCGCAACCACTTCCACGTGACGTACGTTGCCGCGAATCCCGTTCAATGCCGTGGAAATCTCCCCACAAACGGTGAGCGTGGGCACAAGCGCCACGTCGCCCGTAAGCGCCTCGCCTTTGACACCTTCGCAGGTATAGCCTTTCAGCAAGACGTTGCGTTCTCCGTCCAAACGGTTATCTGAATCGGCGCGTATCCCCAACACCGTACCTTCGCCGTTCAAAATAAAATACTCGCCCTGCTCGTTCGCCCCTTCTACGGCATACGTTTCTTCTCCCTCGGCGATACTGATAATCACGCGGTTAGGATAAGAACGCCTGAACGCGGTGATACGGAAATAAGGAAACTCCGCCATTACGTCGTCCGCGTCCGATTGCTTTATGCCAAAGATGCTTTTATCGACGTAAACGTCTTCCAAACGTTGCAAGAGCTCTTCCGCTTCGGCTTTTGCTGGCTGTGAAATCTCGGATGAATAAATCGTCACGGCGTCCACGCGGAACGTCGCGGTGACACCAAGCACCGTGCCCCCGATAAACAACGCCACCGTCAATAAAATTATCAACCATTTCTTACGCATAAGCCTTTTCCTCTTTTGCAGTTTGTATATTTTCTAAACCTTTTATCAAGGCTCACTTTGTGCGCCTTTATGCGTAGCTAAGCGTTATAGCTTATATCCGTACCCGACGGATTTTCGCGCCCAAACGCCTTAACTTGCCTTCAAAATCGTCGTATCCCCTGTCGATGTATGAAAGCTCGACCACCGAGCTCTGCCCCTCCGCTTTAAGCGCCGCAAGCACAAGCGCCGCGCCGCCGCGCAGATCACCGGCCGTCACGCACGCACCGTGCAATCGTTCCACTCCGCGCACAAACGCCGTTCTGCCGCGCACGGTCACGTCCGCGCCCATACGTTTCAGCTCTGCCGCGTAGCGGTATCGCGTTTCAAACAAGTTCTCTACAACGAGCGTCGAACCTTTTGCCGTCGTGCAAAGCGCGGTGTATTGCGCTTGCAGATCGGTGGGGAAACCAGGGAACGGCATTGTCTCCACTATGTTCACCGCACGCAACGCGCCGTTGCTTGTCAATACTATTTTATCATTTTTTGTATAGATTTTGCAACCGTTTTCACGCAATTTATGTAAAAGAGCCGCAATATTTTCAGGCGGAACGCCTTGCGTTTCGATTTCGCCGCCGCAAGATGCCGCTGCGATCAGATACGTGCCTGCCTCTATGCGATCTCCGATCGGCACAAAATCGACGCCGTGCAACCGTTTTACCCCTTCGATCGCGACCGTTCCACCACCTGCGCCGCACACTTTCGCACCCATCGCGTTCAAGAAATGTTGCAGATCGATAATTTCGGGCTCTTTCGCCGCGTTGCGGATCACCGTGATTCCGTCCGCTTTTACCGCCGCAAGAATAATGTTCTCCGTCGCTCCCACGCTGGGAAAATCGAGCAAGATTTCCGCGCCAAGCAATTTTTGCGTTTCACAATGGATATACCCGTCCCGTTCCGCAATCTCCACGCCCAGCCGCTGCAAACCCGACAAGTGCAGATCGATTGGCCGCAGACCGATGTCGCAGCCGCCAGGATAGGAAATTTTTGCACGGCGAAAACGAGAGAGCAACGGCCCAAGCATAAAAACGGAAGAACGCAGCTCTTTGGTGAGCCGCGTAGGGATTTCGTGCGATACCGCGTTAGAGCTGTCGATCACCAAGCTGTCTTTTTTGCGCGTAATCTTACAGCCTACTTCGCTCAATATAAGTAGCATACTCTCCACGTCGTTGATCTTTGGCACGCCCCGTATTCGAACAGGTTCGTCCGTCAGGATCGACGCCGCTAAGAGCGGCAATACCGTATTTTTTGCCGATTGTATTTCAATGCTGCCGAAGAGTTTTTCTCCGCCGTTGATGATATATTTATCCATACGATAAAGCTCCTTTGCCTTTGCTTTATCTTATGAAAAAACGCCTGCATTTTGTGCTCGCGCCCGTTTTATTCCACCCTTTTTCTTTGCGCTCCGCGCCGAGATGGCATACAGCACGCCCATCGATGACATTGTGATAATGAGCGACGTATTCCCTGCGCTAATCAACGGCAACGGTAGCCCCGTCGGTGGAATACTGCCGCTGACAACGAGGGCATTGACGACCGTCTGTATGCCGTAAACGAGCGTTATCCCTGACGCAAGCAGAAAGGAAAATAGATCGTCTGCCTTTTTCGCGACGCGTATGCCGCGCCAAATCAGCAATCCACACACTATAAAGAGTAAACTTGTACCGAAAAATCCAAATTCCTCCCCGATAATCGACAGAATAAAATCACTCTCGGCAAAGGGCAAAAAACGGTATTTTTGACGGGAATTGAACAAGCCCGTACCAAACCAACCGCCGTTGCCGAGCGCGTATAAAGACTGTATCAGCTGATACCCTTCCCCTCGCGGATTTTCCCAAGGATCAAGAAACGCACTTAATCTCGACAGTCTGTAAGGTTCTGCAATAATCATCGCTGGCAACGCTAGCAATGCAGGTATGCACAAAATTACAAAATAACGGATTTTCATACCGCCCAAATACATCATCGCGAGCATCAAAACCGCCACGCAAATAGTCACAGACATATTCGGCTCTATAATAATGAGCGCGCAAATGCCGCCCCCGGTAAGCAGCACAGGCAACGCGCCTTTGAGTGTACGCATACGCCCGATATCGTCGGACATATACGCCGCCGCAAACACTACAAACCCGTATTTTGCAAGCTCGGACGGCTGCAACGTCACACCACCCACGCCTATCCATCTCGTCGCACCGTAGTTCGTCACTCCAAGCCCCGGCACGAACACGAGCGCAAGCAAAATCACGGGGATTGCGTACAACGCCCAGCGCACTTTTTTTCCACGCAGCCGTTGTGGATTTAACCTGCCGCAAGCAAGCATACCGATCACCCCCAACAGCAAGCCGAGAAATTGTTTTTTGACAAAATATAATCCGTCGCCGTATTGCGTTTTGGCTACGTATCGACTAGCAGAATAGATCGCAAGCACCCCAAACGCCGCCAAAATCGTTGTTAGAATCAGGATACTGACGTCACCCGTTGTCCGCTCTCTATCCGTCTTGTTCTCCATTTTGCTCTTCAACGGCAGCGTCGTCGGCGACGGCAGACGCACCCGTTCCCTTTCCATCCGCAAGCGACCTGACGATCTGTGCAAACTGTTCACCCCTTTCTTCATAACTGCTAAATTCGTCGAAACTCGCGCTGGCAGGGCTCAACAGCACCGCTTGCCCACGTTCCGCTTTCAACGCCGCCACGCGCGTAGCAAAGGCAAGCCCACCACCGCACAGCGAAAACTCGGTAAAACCCTGTTCGTTTGCCGCTTTTAGGAGCTCGAAACGATTTTCGCCATACAAAACCGCGTGGACAACTTTCGTACCTTTTAACCCGTTGAATAATTTGTGATAATCATACCCCTTATTCTTACCGCCGAGCAACAGCACGACGTCCTTTTTCATCGCCGCCACGCCTTTGATCGTCGCGTCCACGTTCGTCCCTTTAGAATCGTCCACGTATTCCACACCGTCATATTCCCCAAGGCTTTCAATGCGGTGACGTACCCCCTTGAACGTACGCAAAGCGCCTGCAATCGTTTCCGTTTTCACCCCTGCAAGCTTTGCGGCGATAATCACGGCGAGGGCGTTTTGGATATTATGTACGCCGCCTAACGATAATTCATCCGCTGCCATAATTTTTTCCTTTCCGCAATACAAATCTCCGTTTTCGTAATATGCGCCGCGCACCCGATCTTTAAGCGAAAAATACAGCACCTTTGCCTTTGTTTTCTCGGCAAACCCACGGACGGTTTCATCGTCGTAGTTTAAGATCGCATATTCCGATTCCGTCATATTTTTCAGCAATTTCGCCTTTAAGAAAACGTAGTTTTCCATATTATAATGGCGGTTTAGATGATCTTCAGTAATATTTAAAACGATCGCGATATGCGGACAGAGAGATTGCAGCGTCTCCATCTGAAAGCTGGATATTTCCGCAACGGCAATCCCCTGTTCGCCCATACCGCAAAACTCAATCATCGGCGTACCGATATTGCCACACGCCTCGGCAAAATATCCACCTCTTTTAAGCGTTTCTGCGAGCATTGATACCGTTGTCGTCTTTCCGTTCGTGCCCGTCACGGCAAAGACAGGTGCACGCAAATACCGCGCAGCTAACTCCGTTTCGCCGACCACAGCCCTGCCATTGCGTTTGAACGCGACCGCAATCGGGTGATCGATAGGAATACCGGGGCTTAGCACCAAGACGTCGCAAAGATCGGGCGTTCGGGGTAGATCTTCGGATTTTATGCGCCGTGCTCCCTTTTCCGCCAGCCCACACGCAACCTGTTCCACTCGATCGCAAGGATTATCGTCGTAGATATACACGATTGCTCCGTGCGAAAGCAAAAACTCCGTCGCGGCTCTGCCCGATTTTGACAAACCGAACACAAAAAATATCTGTTTTTTCGGAAACATTCTCTCTCCTTTACAACAGTGCGATCACACACAGCGTTCCCAGCAGCAGCGTGACGGTGAAATATGCGTACGAAATTCTCGTTTCCGAATATCCCTTTTGCTGGAAATGATGATGCACGGGTGCCATTAAGAATATGCGCCTACCGCCCGTTGCTTTATAATATATTACTTGCAAAAGCACGGATATGACCGAAAACACAAAACAAGCCCCTAAAATCAAAATATAGAGCGCGTTGCCGCTGAACGTAGCGATCGCCGCTGCAAAGCCGCCCAGAGCCAACGAACCCGTATCCCCCATAAAAACGGACGCAGGGGGCAGATTAAAACAGAGATACGCGACGATCGCGCCCACCAAACAAAAACAGAGCACCGCTAACGCCGCCGAACCGTTTTGCAAGTGGATAACGAGCGCGAGCGCCAAAAAGAAAGGTACGCTGGTACTAGCTGCCAAGCCATCCAACCCATCTGTGAGATTGACGGCGTTGACCGTCGCCACAAACGTAAAGATAGAGAGCGGCAATATCCACCAGCCGATAGAAACGCGCTTCGCCGTGAACGGCAAATACAGCTCCGTTGCCCCCACGCGCAAGCAATATACGCCGCAAAACAGGGCTATTAGCACCTGGAACGCGAGTTTTTGCCAAGCGCGCAGCCCTAAATTTTCCTTATGTGCGCGTTTTAGAAAATCGTCCAAAAGCCCCACGAGCATATACGAAAGACCGATGACTAGCGCGAGGAGCGTGTCGCGATGCGCCGTACGAATAAAGAGCACCGACGCGATAATCGCTGCCAAAACAAAAGCGATACCGCCCATAGTGGGCGTACCGCCTTTCGCCTCGTGTTCCTTGACGTACGATAAGATGTTTTGCCCCACCTTTACCCGACGCAATATCGGAATCAAAACCAGCAAAAATACAAATGAAATCGCAAATGCCGATACGGCTGACAACAAATACGTTTTCACGTCTCCCCCCCCTTTTTTGCCGTCCGTCAAGACAACGGCATTTTTCCTTTTTGTGCCAAAAGCTCGATAATACTATCGTGGTCGTTAAAGGGGTATTTTATACCCATAATCTCCTGATAATACTCGCCGCCCTTACCCGCCACGAGCAACACGTCTCCCTTTTTTAAGAGATCCAACGCATAATCGAGAGCACGCTTTCGATCGGGTACGATCACATACCGTGGAGAAAAACGACGATATCCTTTTTCGATCTCCGTGATAATATCCAACGGATCTTCATAGCGCGGATTATCAGACGTCAACACGCTAAAATCCGCGCCTTTCGCCGCCGTTTCTCCCATAATACTGCGCTTTGATTTGTCGCGGTTTCCACCGCAACCAAACAGACAAACAAGCCGACCTAAACAATGCGTTTTCAATGCTCGCAACGAATTTTGTAATCCATCGGGCGTATGTGCGAAATCGACGTAGATTTCCGCGCCGTTAAACGCCGTCACCCGTTGCAATCGTCCATCTACTCCATCGAGCGATCGCAAGCCTTCTTCGATCGACTGCGTTGATATGCCAAGCTCCATCGCACATACAGCCGCGGCGAGTGCGTTATAGACGTTATGTCGCCCTGTCATCGATAACGAAACACGACACAGCTCGTCGTTGACATTGAGCATACACTCCGTCCCACGCAAACTTTCGTCCGTCACAATTGCAAAGGCGTCCACGGGCGTATTCAGCCCGTAAAACACACTCTTTATCCTATGCTTTTCACAGATAGAGCCAAGTTCCCTGCCTACACAATCATCGCCGTTCAACACAGCCACCTGTAGGGTGTTTTGCTGAAAAAGGCGAAGTTTTGCCTGCTTATACGTGTCCATATCTGCAAAAAAATCGAGATGGTCTTGTGTGAAGTTGGTAAAGATCGCCGCCGCAAATTCAATCCCTTCCGTTTTGTAATAAGATAAGGCGTGAGCGGAGACTTCCATCACGACGTATTCCGTACCGCAAAGGAGCATTTCCGCAAAGATCGCGTGTAATTCAATAGGATCGGGCGTGGTGAGCGTTGGGGGCAGTTTTTTGCGCCCAAACGAAACGCCGAGCGTGCCGATTATCCCCACTTTTTTCCCTGCTGTTCGCAAAATTTCCGCGAGCATGTGCGCCGTCGTCGTCTTTCCGTTCGTACCCGTTATCCCGATAATTTGCATTTTCTGTGCTGCAAAACCGTAAAAAGCCGCCGCAATTACACCCATACTCTTCCTTGCGTTGTCCACAACAATCTGCGGCACGTTCGTCGATACGGGGCGCTCGCATACGATCGCCACAGCGCCGTTTTGCACCGCTTCCGCGACGTGATTGTGCCCGTCTGCATTTTCACCTACCAAGCAGATAAACAAGCTCCCCTCCGCCTTTTTACGACTGTCGATAGACAATGAAAGGATTTCCCGATCGACTTCGCTCTCCCCCAAAATCACCCGTCCGTCGACCGCTTCCGCCAACTTCGTTAATCGCATACCGTACCCCCTTGCAACTCAAAAAATTAACCGATACTTTATTCTATTCTCCCAGCCGTGGCTGTATGTTTTTAAGCGAAATAATTCCCTCGAAAATTTCGCGCGCACACGGCGCGGCAACAACGCTACCATAATATGCCCCCTGTGGTTCGTCCACAATCACAAGCGCCAAATATTGCGGTCTATCCGCTGGAAAAAAACCGACGAAAGACGAAACGTATTTCCCTACGGCAATACGCCCATTTTCAAATTTTTGCGCCGTACCTGTTTTGCCTTTATCTTGTGTAGCACCCTCAAAATCATCAGTAAAATCAACACTTTTTTGTTTTGAGATTTTTGCAAAAAAACGCCCAATCTCT
>JAFTSO010000019.1 GCA_017467265.1 Clostridia bacterium | reverse complement strand
TCTGCTCGTTGGAAGTAATGCCCGAGGTCGAAGACGACAACGAAGTAGAGATCAACGACGACGATATCCGTATCGATATTTATCACTCGGGCGGCGCAGGCGGTCAGAACGTCAACAAGGTAGCGTCTGCCGTGCGTATCACGCACTTCCCGACAGGGATCGTGGTGCAATGCCAGAACGAGCGTTCGCAGCTCCAAAACAAAGCGATGTGCTTTGCGATGCTGCGTTCAAAACTCTTGGAAAAGAAGATCGAAGAACGTCAGGCAGAGGCGGCGGCGATGAAAGGGGACGTGAAGAAGATCGAGTGGGGCGCACAGATCCGTTCGTACGTGTTCTGTCCTTATACGCTGGTCAAAGACCATCGTACGGGCTATGAAAAGGGCGACGTACAGGCGGTTATGGACGGCGAATTGCACGGCTTTATCATTGACTATTTGAAGAAATTCTAACAAAAAACAAGATAGCGGCGGCGTTTACCGCCGCTTTTTGAAACAGGTTTTCACTATGTACAATCCTTTTGAAAAACTTGATTTGAATAAGAAGAACCCGATTATACTCGGCATCGAGAGTTCGTGTGACGAAACGGCGGCGGCGGTGATTAAGGGCAGGCAAATTTTGTCCAACGAAATTGCGTCGTCGGCATCCGTGCAGGCGCTTTTTGGGGGCGTAGTGCCCGAAATCGCGTCGCGCGCACATACGGTCGCGGTGGCGGAAGTGGTCGATCGCGCGATCAAAAACGCAGGCATTTCGTATGCGGATATCGACGCGGTGGCGGTCACGTACGGGGCAGGGCTGTTGGGCGCGCTCCTTGTTGGCGTGTCCTTTGCCAAGGCTTTTGCGTATGCCTTGAACAAGCCGTTGATCGCCGTCAATCATATCCGCGGACATTTGGCGGCGTCCTATCTCTCCGCGCCCGAATTAAAGCCCCCGTTCGTCACGTTGCTGGCTAGCGGCGGTCATACGGCGGTGCTGTATGCGAAGTCGGAGGCGGAGTTCGAAATTCTCGGCGCGACGCTCGACGACGCGGCAGGCGAGGCGTTCGACAAAGTGGCGCGCGTGTTGGGCTTGCAATACCCCGGCGGTCCGAATATTGAAAAATGTGCCTTGGAAGGCAAAGCGATCGTGCCGATGCCGAAAATGCTAAAAGGTGGCGGCGGCTATAATTTTTCGTACAGCGGTCTGAAAACGGCGGTGATTAATTACTGCCATACCAAAGAGCAGAAAAACGAAGCGTATTCCAAAGCGGACGTAGCGGCGTCCTTTCAAAAGGCGGCGATCGACGTTTTGGTGGAGAAAACGGTGGAAGGTGCGAAAGAAAAGGGCGTGTCCGTCGTCACCGCAGGTGGCGGCGTAGCGGCGAATACGTACCTGCGCGAGAGTTTGCAGACGGCTTGTAAAAAGAACGGTTTGCGGCTCGTTCTGCCCGAAAAGAAATACTGCACGGACAATGCGGCGATGATTGCCTCGGAAGGCTTGGTGCAATACCGTTTGGGGAATTTTGCCGATATGACGTTGACGGCGAAGGCGTCTATTCCGCTTGCCGCGACGTTGGAGACGGTACAGAGCCGCCGTGCGGCGGAAAAAGGAGCGCAATAATGTGGCACGCGATCGAACATTTTTTTGAACACGCAGGGCACAATCTATTGCACTCGTTAGAGCATACTTGGCCGCTCTTGCCCTTTTTGTTCGTGATTTACGCGCTGATGGAATTGCTCGAAAGCAAAGCGGATCTGCAAAAAGTGACGCGGCTGGGCGGCAAATTAGGGCCGTTGGTCGGATCGGCGACGGGGCTCGTGCCACAATGCGGTTTTTCTGTGATGGCGGCAAAATTATTCGAGCGCAAATATATCACGGTAGGGACTCTGCTCGCGATCTTTATGGCGACGAGCGACGAAGCGTTCGTGATTATGATTTCGTCGGGGGACGGAGCGGTGTGGTTGCTGCCCCTGCTCTTGTCCAAGATTGTGATCGGCGTGGGCGTGGGGTATGCCGTGGACGGCATTTTGCGCCTGTTCGGGCGAAAACAGACGTGCGTGACAATGCCGAAAACGGAAAACGGCGTGCCTGAAAACACGCGCGAAATCTTTATGCAGCGATATCTGGACGAGAAGGACGTGCAGGTGAATTGTTCGTGCGGCAGACGGCACGACGGGGATAGCGCGTGGAAAAATTATCTCTTGTATCCGCTGCTGCATACCTTGAAAGTGGGGCTGTTTATTCTGCTCGTGAATTTTGTTTTGGGCACGATTATCCACGAAGTCGGCGAACAGGTCTTTGTTGATTTTATGCAAAAGAATAGATTTTTGCAGCCTCTGATCACGTGTGGGATCGGGCTGATTCCAAACTGTGCGTCGTCGGTGGTGATCACGGAGACGTTTTTGAGCGGCGGTATTACGCTCGGTTCGTGCGTGGCGGGGCTGTGTGTGAACGCAGGTATGGGCTTTGTCGTGTTGCTCCGCAACGTGCGACAATGGAAACGGAACTTTGCGCTCATCGGTGTTTGCTATGTGATTTCGGTGGGGATAGGTTTGCTGTTCAATTTGGTGTACCCGATTTCCGTTTCGATTGTTTGAAACGGGTGGGTTGTGCGGTATAAATAAATAAGGAACTCTCGCAAAGGAGAAAAAAATATGCAAGAAGTGACGATCAAAGGTTTGGAAAACGGCGCATTGACGATTGCGCTGTCGGGGGATATCGATCTGGGGAACGCGGACGAATTTTACGCGGCGGTGTGCGCGGCGTACGAGCAATCGCCTGCGAAGATTTGCTTTGTCTGCGACGAACTGAATTTTATCGACAGCACGACGCTGGGTACGTTCGTGAAAATTTTGAAGAAAGTGAAGGCAGACGGGTTTGGTATGCGCCTTGTCGGCTTGCAGCCGAAGATTAAAAAGCTGTTTTTGATCTGCGGCTTGAACGCCATTATGGAGATTGAATAATATGGAAAAATTTTCGGTGCAATTACCCTTGACGGGTGAATATCTCACGACGGTACGCTTGACGACGGGCGGTCTTTGCGCGCTCGTCGGGTTTGACGTGGACGCTGCCGAAGATTACAAGGTGTGCGTGACGGAGAGCTTGCTCATCTTAAAGCGCAACGGGTTCATTTCCGCCGCGATCGAATTTACGGTGGGCGAAGCGCTCGGTTGTAAAGTCGTCGGTAAAGAAGAAGGCGGCGAGCGAGAAAGCGATAACGAAATCGAGGCGGCGTTGTCCGTTTCGTTGCTTTCCGCATTGGTGGGGAACGTGGAGTTCACCAAAGAAGAAGACAGGGTAGTGGCAATCGCGTTTGAAGGTTGATAATGGCGAACGAGAAGATGACGGAGCTTTTTAAGCGGTACAAAGAGACGGGCGACGTTGCGATCCGCAACGAGATCGCCGAGAAATATCTCTACATAGCCGATATTCTCGCCAAAAAATTCGTAGGGCGAGGCGTGGAGTACGACGATCTGAAACAGGTGGCGTCGTACGCGCTTTTGCGTGGCATCGACCGTTTTGATCCCGACCTTGGTATGCAGTTTACGACGTTCATCACACCCACGATTACGGGCGAAATAAAGAATTATTTCCGTGATAAATCCCGTTTGGTGCGTTTGCCCAGACGGCTGGGAGAACTGAACGCGGCGGCGAAAAAATACTCGGACGAGTACGAGCAAAAACACGGCGAAAAACCGAAGTTTTCGCAGATTGCACAGCATTTTTCGGTGACGGAAGAAGAAGTGGTAAAGGCGATGGAAATCGGCGGTACGCTGTCGCTCGACGGTATGGCGAGTGACGACGAGAACGAGAATAAATCGCTGTATGGGTTGATTGCTGGCGACGAAGACCGCTATGACGAGTTTGAAACGAAAGAAACGCTGGCGGCGGCGATGCGCGATTTTTCGGACACGGCGAAAACGTTGATACGGTATCGATACGTAGAGGGTTTGTCGCAGAGTGAAACGGCACAGCGTTTGGGTGTGTCGCAGATGTTCGTTTCGCGTATGGAACGAAAACTGCTCGCGCAGCTGCGCGAACGGCTGACAGGCGTTTTTTAAGGGGGAGCGCGTATGATTTTCGAGATAGAGAATTATCTTACGTTAAAGAGCGCGGTAGAAGAGCTGTGCGAATATCTCGCTCTGAATAAGGTCGCGGACGAGCGCATTTTCGACAGCAAGCTGGTGGTGTACGAATTGCTGGGCAACGTATTGCAACACTCGGGCGGCGGTGCAAAACTGGCGTTGGAGCTTTTGCAAGAATATATTGAGCTGAAAGTGATGGCAGAGCGCGTGTTCTGTCCACCTGAAAAGGGGGAGTGTGCCGAAGTGACCGCCGAGCACGGCAGGGGACTGTTCTTGGTGGATAGCGTGTCCGCGCAAAGGGCGTTCACCGAGGACAGCGGCATTTTGGTGCGGATCAAGATAAAATAAAAGACGGTGCGTTTTGAGCGGCAGCCGTCTTTTTATTTGCGAAAAATTGTGTGATGGGTTTCGTGTATAAAATGGGATAAAAAAACAGCCGACCTTTCAAGGTCGGCTGTATGTTTTTTATTCAGCGTCTTCGACTTCGGGAATTTCCGACTGCGGATATTCCACGCACATATGGTTGTACATTTTCGCAAGGAGCGAATCGGGGATTTCATCTCTGTATTCGCCGAGCGTAATGAACGCCAGTTCAAAGAAGTTTCTGTTATCGCCGCCGATCTCGTATGCAGGGATCTCGGGCATAATGTCTTTGTGTCTTAACAGGTACAGCGATGCAAACGCGTTTCTCTCCGCTACGTTGAGCGTGGAGATGAATTTGTCGATCTTCTTCCCTGCGAAGTAATCTTCGACGGTGGAAACTACGGGAGCTGCCGCCGCAACGGAGGCTGCTGCCTTGGGTTCTTCTTTTGCCGTAGCAGGAGCGGATTCCGCTTTCTTTGCAGCCGCCTCAGCCTCAGCCTGTGCCGCTGCGCGCGCCGCCGCTTTTCTTTGCGATACTTTCACGCCGATGAACGTCAATACGAACAAAATTACCGCGATGCCTGCCGCGATGCTGCTGAGCAACAACAGCGCTTTGTCCGTAACGGGAGAGGTCACGGAAAGGATAATCAGCACGCCTGCGATGATCAATTCCGCAACGGCGTTGATAAAGTCGAAAGAGAACGCCTTTTTCTTAAACGCGCGAACGGAAGCGAAAATCACGTTGACGAGCGTGAGCGCAATCGCGATTACAAGGAACAGTTTGTAGAATTTCTTTTCTGCCATCAAATCCTGCACGAGATCGTAGTTATACGTCAAGGAAAGGAACAGGCACACGGTAAAGCCGAGCGTCAACAGGAAACGTACGCCGTTGAGCAGGGACAGTTTGCCGAGCTTTGCGAACATAATCGCGAAGAACGCGATCGTACCGAGCGCCGCCATCAAGATAGCGCTGGTATCGAAGATAATCTTCATAGGAAGATAGCAGCTGATCGAAACGACTGCGATCATATACAGCGCCGCGCCCCACGTGAAGACGATCGTCGCAAGGAACGCGAGCATTTCCGATTTTTTACCGATGATTACGGCGAGAACCGCGAGAACGAACGCGATTGCGAGCGAGGCGATGAGGACGTAAGTGACAAGGCCGCTAGCAAGACCGAGAACGCCGTCGGGGTTTGCAAACATAGGAATAAAGCCAAACAGCTTAAAGGGAGCGTCGGGCATCAGCTCGAACAGCTCGTACAGTTTTTTCTCCGCCGTGACCAGACCGGGCATAAGGGGATGCCCTGCAAAGATCGTGAAAGGCAGGAAAAACGCCGCGGCGCAGGGTATCGCTACGATGGCTGCGATAATGCGGTAAGCGATGGTGGATTGCCCCTTTTGAACGGGAGCATTTTTCATGGTTTCGCTCATAATCAAATTCTCCTAATTGATTTTGACGATACGGTTTTTACGTGTGCGCATACGTACGCGTACAATATAAAAACGGTATATTTTTTAACATTATAGCACTTTTACGTCTTTCTGTCAATAGGAAAAAACGGTTTTTTTTCAGCTCAAAATAAAAAAAGCGGAAATTTTTTCTCTTTTTTGTAAAATTTGTAAGCAAAAGTGGGAAAGCGTGTGAAAAGTTTGAAAAAAGCCTTGAAAAAATTTTGCATTTGCGGTATAATGATTTGGAAGAAAAACGTGTGCGCGTTTTGCGCGGAAAAGAGCCGCTTTTTATCGTGCGGCAGGAGGAGTATATGAACGAACTGGAAAAGGTCGCAAAGCAGATCACGGAAAAGCTGGGTTTGTCTTTTTCGTACTATGCGGAAAACACCCGTCCTAAGACGGGCGCGGTGTGCGACAGACAGTTTGAAGGCGTGATCGACGACGGCAGTAATACCTTTTTCCGCTTTTTATTCAAGAGCGTGGGGTATATCGGCGTGCTTTCGGGCGCGAGTGAAACGGAGCGGAATTATGCCGCCCTGCTGCCTTCGTATATCGAGAGCTTTATGGAAAAGGACGCGGAGCTGTCGAAAACGGAGCACTTAAAACGCATTTTGCAGGGGGAATCTTCGTCGATGGGCGTTTATAAATACGCGACGAAGTATTCCGTGCGCGGTGCGGCATGCTTTACCATTGTGTTGCGCGTGCCGAAATTGATGCGGGAAACGCTGGCGCTGTTGGAGCAGTACGGCGGAAACAGTCTGGACACGACGGTGCAGATGAATGCGCAGACGTGCGTTTTGGTGCGGTTTATCGATGGCGAAGAAGAGGACACCTATCGCGCGTCTGTGGATTATGCCGAGTTTTTGGCGCAATCTTTGAAAGAAGAACTGGGCTTGGACGTGGCGGTGGGCGTTGGACCTACCGTGCGCGAATTAAAAGACGTCGCGCTCTCGTACGCGCAGGCAGAAAACACGTTGCGGTATGCGGACGTGTTTGATTTTCCGGGCAGCGTGCACTCTTATCGCGAGTGCATTTTGATCAAAATGATCGAAGACGTACCCGAAACAAAGCTGGCGGAGTATTTTTCGCAGATCACGGATGATCGGTTTAAGGAAGTGTTTGAGGACGAAGAGATGCTGGAAACGGCAGAGGCTTTTTTGCAGAGCAGCCTGAACGTGAGCGAGACGTCTCGAAACTTATATATGCACAGAAACACGCTGTTATACCGCTTGGACAAGATTGAAAAAGCGACGGGGCTGAATATCCGTCTGTTTTCGGACGCGGTGTCTTTCCGCGTGCTGACGGTGCTCCATCAATTACTGAAAAAATAAGGATTGTCCGTCGAACGCGTGGGGTTCGGCGGATTATTTTTCCCTCGAAAGGGGCATAGTATAATCGTGCAAGGAGAAAGTATGGAAGAGAATAAGAAAGAAAATAGAACGACGGACGAGGGATTTTTCGACGAGCCGCCCAAGGCGCAAAACGTGGAAAATACGGGGGACGGGTTTTTTGATGACGCGCCGCGTGGCGGCGCGCAAAATTCTGCGCCTCCGCAAGGCGGAGCGAATCCAAACTACGGCGGATATCGGAACGGAAATTACGGTGGTAATTACGGGCAAAGGCCCGTTCAACGCGGATACGTCCCCACCCCTTCGCGCAAAAGCAAGGGAAAGACGGTGGGAAAAATCTTTGCGGCGATCGGGATTGGGCTCGGCGTGTTTTTGTGCGGTATGCTGACGACGTGGTTTTGTTTAGATCCCGAGATACGTACCTTGATTAGGGTAAAAAAGACGATCCAAAAGGAGTATTATCAGGATATTAGCGACGGGGAATTTTACGACGTCGTATTTGACGCGATCAACAGCGATCTGCTCGATCCCTATTCGCAATATATGACGTACGACGAATACGCGGCGATGGAAGGGAGCTTGGCTGGCAACCGCAGCGGCATCGGGCTGTATTTTTCCGAAAGGGAAGAAAACGGTGAAAAGCAGTTGATCGTGTACCGCGCGGTGGAAAATTCGCCAGCGGAACGGGCTGGGTTGCAGGACGGCGATCGAGTGCTCGGCTATGGCAGGAACGAAACGGAGATTGTCAAAAACGCCGATTTTGACAACGGATTAAAGCCGTTTTTGGACAGTATGGAAACGAACGTGCCTTTCTGTTTGCAGGTGAAACGGGGTGCGGAAACGATCGTGTTATCGTTGGCAAAAGAATATTACGTGGAGAGCTACGTCACCTACCGTACGAGCGACACGTCCTATGGGTTTACGGGCGCGGATGCGTTGACGTATGCGGAGAAAGGCAGAGCTTTGGCGAGCTTGCCGAGCGATACGGCGTATATCCGCCTGTCGCAATTTACAGGCAACGCCGTGGCGGCGTTCGATCGCGTGATGGCGCAATTCAAGGCGGACGGCAAGAAAAATCTCGTGCTTGATCTGCGCGATAACGGTGGCGGATATTTGGACTATCTGCAATATATAGCGAAGTATTTTTGCAAGAACGCGACGGACAAAAAGCCGTTGGCGGTGGTGGCAGATTACGGCGAAAAGAAAGAATATTACCGCGCGGCGGATAACGTGTATAGCGAATATTTTGCAGAAGATAGCAAAATCACGGTGCTGGCGTCGAGTGGCACGGCGTCTGCGTCCGAGTGTTTGTTGGGCGTGATGCTCGATTACGGGGCTATCGGTTACGGGGATATTTGTCTTGTGGAGCGCGGCGGCGTAGCGAAAACGTACGGTAAGGGGATTATGCAGACGACCTTTTATCTGGACGCACAAAAGAAGGATTTCTTAAAACTCACGACGGCGGAGTTGCGTTGGCCTGTTTCGGGTTCGTCCATACACGCTAGGGGAGTGTTGCCCGAAGACGGCACGAAAACGGCGGCGGAAAACTATATCGACGAGAAGGAGCTGGAAGGGGCGTTGTCGGTGTTGCTCCGTTAAGCAAAGCGTAAAAAACGAAGAAAGGACAAAGCAAAAGCGCATACTTTGGGAGAGTATGCGCTTTTACGATTTATTATGGAGGTGTTTCTTTGGGAAACTTGTGGGCTGTTTTGTGTTGTTTTGTAAGGAAATTATACTTTATGATTGCGTAAATCTCGTTGTGAGATTGTGAAAATTCGCTGAAAATTACGGGAAAGAAAAAAAACGCCCGACCGAATATTTTCGGTCGGGCGGTCGTCTATTCGTAGAGATTATTTTGTTTTTGCGATGGACGCCAGAGCCTTCTCCACAACGTTTTCAACGGTGAAGCCGAAGTGGGGGAAGAGAACGCCTGCCGGTGCGGACGCGCCAAAGCCCGTCATACATACCGTTTCGCCGCAGTCGCCTGCATATTTGTACCAGCTGGACGGGCAAGCTGCCTCTACGCACACTCTTGCCTTAACGGTGGTAGGGATAACGCTGTTCTTGTATTCCGCGCTCTGCTTTTCAAATTCTTCAAAGCAAGGCATCGAAATAACGCGCGCTTTCACGCCCTTTTCTGCGAGTGCCGCTTTTGCTTTCACGCACAGTTCAACTTCCGAACCCGTAGCCATAAGAAGTACGTCGGGCGTGCCTTCGCAGTCTTCTAAAACGTAGCCGCCTTTAAGAGCCGCTTTGCCGCTGCCTGCGTACTGGGGCAGGTTTTGACGGGAGAGCACGAGCACGGTAGGCTCGTCGCCCGAAAGCGCGGATACCCAAGCCGCCGCCGTTTCTTTGCCGTCCGCAGGACGATATACCTTCAACCCGGGTACGGAACGGAGCATAATCAGCTGTTCGATGGGCTGATGGGTAGGGCCGTCTTCGCCGACGCCGATGGAATCGTGCGTCATAATATAGGTGACGGGCAATTTCATAAGCGCGGACAAACGCATAGCCGGTTTGCAATAATCGGAGAACACGAAGAACGTAGCGCAGTACGCTTGAATACCTCCGTGAAGCTGCATACCGTTCGCCATCGCCGCCATCGCGTGTTCGCGGATACCGTAGTGCATATTTCTGCCTGCATAGTTATCTGCGGAGAACGTGCCGTATTTGATTTCGTCGGTATCTTTCATTTCGGAAAGGTTGGACGGGCCAAGGTCAGCCGAACCGCCCATCAGCTGGGGCATCAACGCTGCGAGCTGATTGAGAACTTTCGCGGAAGTTTGACGGGTAGCCATCGGCTTTTCAAAATCGTACAGACCTTCTACGCTGTCAAAGTCGGGTTTTTCGCCAGCCATTGCCTTTTTATATTCTGCCGCGAGAGTGGGATATGCTTTTTCATACGCCGCGAAGAGCTCGTTCCATGCCTTTTGCGCGTCCGCGCCTGCGTTCGCCGCGATCGCACAATGATCGAATACTTCCTGCGGACACTCGAACGGAGCGTAGTCCCAGCCGAGTGTTTCTTTGGATTTTGCGAGGTTTTCCGCACCAAGGGGTGCGCCGTGACATTTTGCCGAGCCTTCCAAGGGAGAGCCGTAGCCGATATGCGTTTTGCAGATAATCACAGAAGGTTTATCTGTGCAAGCCTTTGCTGCATTGATCGCCGTTGCCAGCGCGTCCACGTCGTCGGGGCTTGCCACGAAATCCACGTGGAGAACCTGCCAGTTCTGTGCCACAAAGCGTGCCGCAACGTCTTCCTTGAACGTCACGTCCGTATCCCCTTCGATGGTGATGTCGTTATCGTCGTAGAGCAAGATCAGTTTGCCAAGGTTGTTTGCGCCTGCGAACGAGCAAGCCTCATAGGAGATACCTTCTTCCAGACAGCCGTCGCCGCAAATCGCGTACGTGTAGTGATCGACCACGGGGAAGTTCGGCTGGTTGTATTTTGCTGCCAAATGCGCTTCGGCGAGCGCCATACCAACGGCGTTCGCAATACCCTGTCCCAAGGGGCCCGTCGTCGTTTCGACGCCGTACGTGTGGCCGTATTCGGGATGACCGGGGGTTTTCGAGCCGAGCTGACGGAAGCTCATCAGATCGTCTTTGGTGATCCCCATACCGTAGAGATGGAAGAGCGTGTAGTTAAGCGCAGAGCCGTGACCAGCGGAAAGGATAAAGCGGTCGCGGTTGTCCCAAGCCATATCTTTGGGGTTGATCTTCAAGAAATTCTGAAAGAGCGTGTAGGCGATCGGCGCGCAGCCCATAGGCAGACCGGGGTGACCGGATTTTGCTTTTTCAATCGCTTCCGCGGACAGGATTCTGATTGCGTTGATGGTAGTTTTCTGTACGTCCATAGTAGTTCTCCTATTGATATGTTTTCAATTTTTTTTGTGATATGGTGTGGCGGCTATTGCCGCACGGAGCAGAAGTTTGGCGGCGGTGTGCCGCGCAAAAATCCCGTTTATTTTATCGCCTTTTCCAAGGGGGTAAGGTCGAGAAAATCGTAGTTTTTCAAGAAGGAGTAGAGATCAGCGGCGATCTTTTTACAGCCGCCTGTTTCGTCGCTCTCCACGTTGATGGGTAAAATCGGATCGTGCAAGCTCATACGAACGAGCGCCCAACCGTTCCCATGCGCGCTGTCATAGCGCACTCTGCACCCTTCGTGATTGTCGGGGGCAGGGGTGGCGTGGGGGTGGTTCGCCGCGTATGCCTTGAATTCTTCCAGCATTGCAAAGCCCACCGTTTTGAAATCGCAATCGGGCGAGAAACGCAGACGAATTTCCTGTGCCTCGGCAGGCATATCGAGATCGGCGATGAGATCGGAAAGGGATTTGTTTTCCTTTGCCGCTTTCGCAAGGGCGATCAAGAGCCGCGTAATGAGATATGCTCCGTCGTCCAAGAAATAATTTTCTTTCAGCGCCGCGTGGCCGCTCGTTTCGATGGCAAGGGGGGTGTATTCGCCCTCGTTATTGAGGCGGATCGCCTCGTTGATAACGTTTTTATAGCCGCGCTTAAAGCGGTGATGTCTGCCGCCCTTTGCTGCGATGAACTTCGCCAAGCCGTCGCTGGTCACCGAGTCGGTGACGATCGTGCCTTTGCGTTCTTCCAGTAAGATTGCGGAGATGAGTGCAATCAGTCGGTTGCGGTTGATTTCCGATCCGTCCTTGTCCACCGCGCCAGCGCGATCTACGTCCGTGTCGAAGATGATACCAAAATCCGCGTTCGCCGCTTTTACCGCTGCGCATACCGATTCCATCGCCTCTTTGTTTTCGGGATTGGGGATATGGTTGGGGAAGTTGCCGTCTGGCTCTAAAAATTGCGAACCCGTCACGTCCGCGCCCAGTGGCACGAGTACTTTGTCCGCATAAAAACCGCCTGCGCCGTTGCCTGCGTCGACGATAATGCGTTTGCCTTTCAAAGGTTCGTTTTCGCCGCAAGCCTTGCGGACGATTTCGACGAGCGACTGCGCGTATTCGTTAAGGTAGGAGCAGTACAGCGTTTTACCTGTCTGTTCGCTGCCCACGGAGATTTCCGCGGCAAGCGTCAAGATTTCTTTTATGTCGCTGCCTTCCAAGCCGCCGTTTTCCGAGAAGAATTTCAGCCCGTTGCGGTTAAACGGCAAATGGCTCGCCGTGATCATCAGCGATCCGTCGGGGCGTTCTTCCTTTGTCAAACGCTCGTCTTTGAGCAGCATAAACATCGACGGGGTAGTGGACAACCCTGTCACGAGCGCGTCGTTGCCCGTCATTGTGATGCCCTGCACCGCGCCTTCGCAAAGGGCGGGGGCGGAGATACGGCTGTCGTGACCGACGGCAACGAGCAACTTGTCCTTGCCCGTTTTTTGAGATAACCAACGGCAGAACGCCGCAACGATATTTTTCGCCGCCGCAGGGGTGAGCGTGATCGGCTCGCCTTCTACGCCGTCTACCGCCACGCCGCGCACGTCCGTTCCGTTTCGTAAATGGAGATACTCTTGCAAAGTCATAAAAATACTCTCTCTCGTTTTTTTGCTTTGTCCTACGGACAAAAACTTCACCTATACCATTATAGCGGTTTTGTGTGGATTTTTCAAGCCTTTTGCGAAAGAAAAAATATTTTTTTGGCATCAAAAGCAAAAGTTTTTGAACGGAAAGATTTGTCACAAAAATTGATTACGTTTTCGCGTAAAAATTCTGCGTTTTTATTGACAAAAAAGCGCCGTTTGTGATATAATACAAAGTGAATAAAATCTAAGCCGAAAAGGAGAATGCTTATGGCGCAGTTTGCGGTATCTACCGACTCCACTTGCGATTTGAAGAGCGCGTACGTGCAAGAGCGCGATATTTGGTTCGTGCCCCTGACGTTCACGATGGAAAAGGACGGAACGATTGAAGAATATTTGGATAATTTTCAGGACGAGAGCGAATACGTTGCGTTTTACGAAAAGGTGTCCGCAGGGTATTTTCCGCGTACGGCAAAGCTGAATTACGATGCGCATATGCAGCATTTTACCCGTCTTGCCAAGGCAGGTGTGAAAGAAGTGGTGCATTTTATGATTTCGTCGGGGCTTGCCAACACGATTACGATCACGCAGCAGGCTGCGGAAGATATGAAAAAGGAATATCCCGATTTTACCGTATATGCCGTTGATCCCCTTTCCGCAACGGTGGGGCAGGGCGTTTTGGTAGAGCTGGCGGCAGATTGCCGTGATAAGGGTATGTCTGCAAAGGAAACGTACGAATATTTGATGGAAATGCGTCACCACGTACAGCATTGTATCGTGCCCAACGATCTGTTCTATCTTAAAAAGGGTGGGCGCGTGTCCGCGATGTCCGCGGCTTTTGGTACGATGCTGAATATCAAGCCGATGCTCTCCTTTGACGTGGAAGGCAAGCTGAAAGTGCTGGAAAAATGTAAGGGTATGAAAAAGGCGTTTTCGCGCGTGGTAGATCACCTGAACGTCGCGCCCGTCGCCGATTTTGACGGGAAAAACTTCGTCGTGATCGTGCATACGAACAACGAAAAGGGTGCGGAAGAGCTCGCCGCGCTCGTCAAAGAACGCACGGGTATCACGCCGAGAATTACCATTATGGGACCTGTTATCGGCTCGCACGTAGGCCCTGGTTCGGTGTCCTGCTGTTGGATTTCCACCAAGACGAGAAAAGAATGTACCGACGCTCTGTATTAAGAGCGGCGTAATCAGCGTATAAGATGAATAAATGATAAAAATTGCATACAAACGCGCGGTACTCTTTTTGCGGAAAGAGTTTAATAGGGAAGAGAGAAATTTGCTTTTTTAGCAGAGTTGCTCCGCTGCCTCCGCAACCGTAAGAACGCCTGTTTCCTTTCACTGCCAAAAGTGGGAAGAGGGGGGACGGTACGCGATAAACGCCGTTTTCGGCGATTGTAAAAGCGTACAAGGGCGTTGTAAGTCGGGAGACCTGCCTTGCGTTTTTGTAGCTATTTTTCTGCGGATGGGCGGAAAAAATACGCAAAAAAGCCGTTGTGTGATAACGGCGATTTTTGGTTTGATTTTTTGCCCGAACGCATATCGCGTTCGGGATATTTTTTATAAGGAGACGTTTTATGAGACGTATCAAAGTATTTTTTATTTCTTGTATGCTGTTTGTGCTTTGCGTGGTGGGGCTTGCCGCTTGTAAAAAAGGGGGCAAGGCGGAGGCGGTTCTTCTTTCCGCAACGGATACGCAAGTAGTGATTCGCGTTGACGACGTGGAAGGGAACGCCGTGCTTGTAAATGCGTTGGAAAATTTGCAGGGAAAGGGCGAGCTGACCTTTACCGTATCCAACGGTATGGTGACGGCGATCAACGGTATTGAAAACGGAAAGGATTATACGCCCTGTTGGATGATTTATACGTCGGATAACGAAATGGCTTCGACGGAATGGGGCGGTGTGGAATACGACGGGCAGCTTTGCGGCGGCGCGATCGTCGGCGTCAACGAATTGACGGTGATAAAAGGCGGTATTTATATCTTCGTATATCAAGGTTTTTAACAAAAGGATAGGGGACGGTACGCGATGAACGAAGAAAACGGCGATAAAATTAGCCCGAAAAAGGAAAAGACAAAGGTATGGGTGCGCTCGGCAAAGGAGTGTGCCTATCTCGCCGTGTTCGTTGCGCTGACCATCGGGGGGCAGGTGGCACTCTCCCTTGTGCCCGGCGTGGAGATCGTCACGCTGCTATTCGTCTGCTATGCGTTCGTGTTCGGCGTGGGCAGGGGTATGCTCGCCGCGACGGCGTTTTCTCTTTTGCGGCAGCTCGTTTTTCCCTTTTCGCCAACGACGCTCCTTTTGTATCTCGTCTATTATAATTTCTTGTCGGCGGTATTCGGTGGATTGGGGCATATCGTGAAAAGACCGCTCGTATGCCTTTGGTGGCTGACGGTGATAGCGTGCGTTTGTACGGTATTTTTTACTGCGCTGGACAACGTGATCACCCCTCTGTGGCTGGGGTTTTCCGATCGGGCTTGGCGCGCGTACGCCTACGCGTCGCTCTCGTTTATGATACCACAGGTTGTCTGTACGGCGGTGACGGTGGGCGTGCTATTCTATCCCCTGCAAAGGGTGCTTCGCCAGATTAAAAAAAGCTTACGGTAAGGACAAAGTAAAAAAAAGAGTTCCGTATTCTTCGGAACTCTTTTTTAACGTAATCCGTCAATGTTCGTATTTGCACAGATAGTAGATGGGCAGAGCGCTCCAGCCGTGGCAAAGACTGCCGGCAAAACCGATTGTATCTCTCCAACCAAGCTCCGTTTCCCAGAAAGTCGTTGCGCCTTCGTCCAACATTTTTTTGTAGCGGGTTTTGATGTCTTTTAAAACGTAATCTTTGTGTTTTTCGTCCGCTTTAAGCAACGCGTCGTAGTAGAAAGCGCGCATAGACAGCGACGCCTCGATGAGTTCGTTGGAGGTCAGCCGTTCTCCCAGCCCTTGTTTTTCCCCGAGCCCGATAAGATAGGCGAAGGCGTTGCCGAGCTGGCTATACCGTTCTTTGCCCGTAAGACAAAGCTTAAAAAACCCTTTTTCTTCGTTATAGAAATTGCGTTCAATCGCCGCTTTCAAGGCGGTGGTATCTCTGTGTTCGCCCGTTAATTTTTCAAAATAGTCGCAGGCGTACACGTAGGCGCAGTTCAAAATCAAATCGTAATGGGTGGGGGTGATTCTTCCGCTGTATTCCCCGTCGGCATAGCTCCCTTCCGTCCATTCGTAATAATTCCAATGCCCTTTCAGGGCGGGGATCAGTCCCGTTTCGTCGATGCGCTTTTCAAACCCGTCCAAAATACGGCGCACGATCGGCAAAAGACTTTCCACCAATTCGTTATCTTGTGTATAAAGTTTATATTCGTAGAGTTGCGTAGGGAAAATGAGAGAGAAGAAAGGAATGGTATATTCTTTACCCGACGGATAGCAAATGTCAAGTAAGCCGTCCTCACGAAGCCCGTCTGCAATCAGGCGCAAATTGCTGGCAGGGAATTCCGTTTCGTTAAAAGCGAAATATCCGCAAAGCATTTGGTTGCGGCTGTCCATAACGTAAAGGGCTTGCTCTCTCCAAGGACAATCTTCGTAATGGTCGTGCATGCAGCAAACGAGGGTATGTACGCAAACGTCATAGATTTTTTGCGAAAGTGGATCGGCAAATTTGCGTCCTTTCTTTTCTAAGGGATAAATTACTTCGTTCAAGCCGATATAGCGTATATCCAATTCCGTTTCGCATTCTATATCTAAATATCTGCCTGCCAGACGGCGAAAGGCGTTGCGGTATTGATTCTCGCCTGCTTTGGCGATAAATTCCACGCTGAAATCTTGACTGCCGTTCATACGCAAAACCTTGCCAAACCCCAAATGTTCCCCGTAGACAATCGTGAGTTTTTGCGCCTTGGGGGCGACGAAATCGAGTTCTAAAAAACCAACCGCCTCTCGCTCCCAAGCGATGCGGTAGCCGTTTTCGATACGGCTGATGGTCACGGGAACTCTCCCGTTTAACATGCAGTTTTGTCTGCCGCGCGGCTCGGCGGTCAGTTCACCGTTTTCTTTACTCTCTTTATAAGGCAAAGTGTTTTCCACGGTATTGTCGTAGAGGAAGGAAAGCCCCAGCTGCGTAGTGATCAACTTGCCATACCCGTTTTTATAGTTGACGTTCTTTCGGGAGAGTAAGCCCTTGCCGCTGACCATAAGGACGTTGTTGCCTTGCAAAATTTCAAACGCCAAACCCCGTTCCCCCGTCTTGTAGGTGGAGCTGCCTATGCCCAAATACCAAACGGTGATTTTTATCTCGTTTTCCGCTTTGCAATATTTGGTGACGTCTACGCTGTCGTAATATTTGTGGTGGGGATAATCGGCGCACGCGCCAAACGCCGCCAGCTCGCCGTTGATTTCCACGTTATAGATGCTGTCGCAAGCGATGTTAAGAAGGACGTCCTTGCCCGTTTCCGCGGAGAACGTGCCGATAAATTCAGCGTAGCTGTCGTTTTCAATTTTGTCGTCTTGTACCCAAATCCATTTTTGCTGCATAAAAAGCTCCTTGTTTCATTTAACTGCGAAGATGGGCAAAATCATCCACGTCTTTCATCAGAGTTTTGGTGTCGAAGATGCAGATGTTGCATCCGAAATAATCGTATTGAGGAGGTCCGCCCAAGCGTTCGCACAGCTCACCGTCCAGACAAAAACCATCGCCGAACACGTATTGTAGCTTTTGCGAGAGCTCCTTGTCCAGATACCCGAGCACGCGGTTGAGTGAAATGCTGTACACGTACGTATTGTGCGGATATTTTTTGAGCGGGGTGTGTACGATTTGTAATCCGTCCCCCTGCGCCGACTGCGCCAGAGCGCCCTGTCGATCGGCAGAACCTACGCCGTTGACTTTGCTCAAAATCGGGAATTCTAAGCCGCTCTTTTTCAATCGCCGTGCGAATAATTTAGTTTTGAAATACGATCTTAACCCCATATCCATAGTATAACACGATTTTCCGTATTTGTAAAGGAAATTGCGAAAAAAACCGCCGAAAAAATTCGAGTGGAAGTATTGTGGAAGAATACGAAAAATCCGCGAAAGAATTCCTTGCGTTTTTTTGAAAAAAAGTATTGCTTTTATGGCGAAAATTTGGTACAATGATAATCGACAAAAGTATAAGGAGCATATTTTTTATGACGTACGAACAGGCGAAACAACTTTTGGAAGAAAAGGGGCAGATGCAGCTCCTGCAATATTATAACGAGCTTTCTTGCGAAGAGAAAAAGACGTTGCTTGCGGCGATCGAGGCGATCAACTGGGAGTTTGAAGAGGCGCTCGCTAATCCTACCGATTTGACGGGGAAAGACCGCGATATCCGTCCCATCAGCGGGCTGCGCCACGCGGAGATCGAAAGAAGAAAGGCAGAGTTTGAGAGCATCGGCGTGGACGCGATTAAATCGGGCAAAGTGGCGGCGGTGCTGCTGGCAGGCGGCATGGGTACGCGTTTGGGCGTGGACGGCCCGAAAGGCGCGTATGACATCGGTATTACCAAGCCGTTGTATATTTTTGAACAACAGATGCGGAATTTGCAGGACGTCACCAAACAATGCGGCGTCGTCGTGCCCTTGTATATTATGACGAGTGATAAAAACCACGAACAAACGACGGCGTTCTGGAAAGAACACGGGTATTTTGGTTACGACGAAAAGGACGTGAAGTTCTTCAAACAGGAAATGGCGCCTGCGGTCGATTACGACGGCAAGATCATTTTGGAACGCAAAGATTTGCCCGCGCTCTCTCCCAACGGCAACGGCGGCTGGTTCAGCTCTCTGAAAAAGGCTGGTTTGGTGGAAGATCTGCACGCGCGCGGCGTAGAGTGGCTGAATATCTATGCGGTGGATAACGTATTGCAGCGTATTGCAGATCCCGTCTTCGTCGGCGCGACGATCGAAAGCGGCGTAAACTGCGGTGCGAAAGCGATCTTTAAGACGATTCCCACCGAAAAGGTAGGCGTTTTGTGTATGGACGGCGACAAGCCCGACATTATCGAATATTACGAACTGACGGACGAAATGGCAAACCAGCGCGACGAAAACGGCGATCTCGTGTATAGCTACGGCGTGATTATGAACTATCTCTTCCGCCTTTCCAAACTGGAAGAAGTGGAAGGCAAAAAGATCCCTGTGCATATCGTAGAGAAGAAGATCGAGTGTCTTTGCGAAGACGGCGTGACGAGAAAGCCCGAAAAGGAAAACGGCAAAAAATTCGAGGCGCTTGCGGTCGATCTGATCAAGCTGATGGGTAGCGTTTTGCCCTACGAAGTGGTACGCGAAAAGGAATTTGCGCCTATCAAGAATAAGACGGGCGTTGACAGCGTCGAATCCGCGCGCGAGCTGCTGAAAATGAACGGGGTGGAACTCTAATGGCGACGGAGCTGGAAGGGAACGTACAGTTGCAACGTTTTATCGCGCTACTTGCAGACCTTAATCATCAGTCGGCGGCGTATTTGCAATCGAGCAACGGCGACATTTTGTCCGCGATGAACAAGACGGTGGAAGATATGTATGCAATACAGCGCGTTGGCACGGAAGACGCGTATACTGCGATCGACGAGGATATGCAGGCGATCTGTAAGAATTTTAACGCGGCAGTAGCGATGATGCAGAGCAACGAAAAGGAGTCGATGGATATGGCGACGTTCGTGGCGGTGAAGAAATTCGTGCGGAATATTTTTGAGGCGACGGTGCGTATTATCCACGCTTACGGTTTGGCATAAAAGCCGCGTAAAAACAGAATATAAAAAGCAAAACAAGGCGTTCGTTGCGACACGTATGCCTTGTTTTTTATTTTTAGAAAATATTTTTCACGTCGAAATTATACGAGTGGGGGATCGCGTCGGTCAGCCCAATTAATACTTCGATTTTGGGCAGTGCCCCCTCGTTGTCGTCCAAGGATAAAAACCCGATGGCTTCGTTTAACTGAAAATCGATTTCTTGCAGGGCTGAATGAGGCAGCCAAAAATGCAGGGTTTCTTTCTTTTTATCCCAGAACGAACGCGCGGCAACGCCGTCGTTGTACGTCGCCGTGCCCAGCTCTGCCTTTTCCTGCAACGTTTCAAAGGTGGCACGCAGCTCGTCGAACGCTCTGTCTACGCACTTGCTTTCGTAAAAGGACACGCCCAAGATCAAGCCGAGCGTGATAAAAATGCTTACGATCGTTCGTATCATATTTTCTCCTTTACCACAGCGTACTTTGCCAGTCAAGACGGAACACTTTGTACCGTTCGCCCTTTTTTTGCAGATATACTTTGCCGTCGCCGTCCACGGTCATAATCAGTACTTTTTTTTCGTCCTTGCACCCGTTTCGTTGCAATACGTCTAGGTAGTAAGCGGTATTTTTACCCGTTTTTTCGACGTTTTTCATATCGAATTTTCCTTCGTTGATTAGGATAATCGGGAGCGAAGTTTGCAGTTGTGCAAAATTCTTTTTAGGCAATGCGGAGAACGCGCCTTCCGCTTCGTACAGGGCGTATTCGATGGCGTCGAGCGCAAAATATCCTTCTACGCGCAGGCTCTCGATCAGATCGGATACGTTGAGATTATTCTTTTTCAGCTGCGAATCATCTACGCCGTTTTTATTGAGCACGATGCTAGGCGTACCGCTGATAATCGGCTTTGCGGCGGTCACTTTCAGATCGATCACACAGACAATTTGGTGGAGCAAAAACACCGTTAAGATTGCGATAATGCCGTACAAGAGCGGTATCGAGTTATCCTCCATCGGAATGCAGGCGAGTTCGGAGATAATGAGTGTAATCACCAGCTCGTACGGTTGCATTTCTCCGATTTGGCGCTTGCCCATCAGCCGCATAATGGCAAGGAGCGCGATAAAAATGATCGTCGTTCGGATAAAAATCAAGCCCATACGGATATTTTGCGTAAAGGGCAAAAAAATATTCGCAAAAACTTTCTTCAAACGCTTGCGTTTACGGGAGTATAGGAGTATAATAGAGATACAAAGTAAGAGTAGCCTTCGGCGCGTAAAGTGTCACCGAACGGGACGTTGTCGGTGAACGAAAGGGAGCGAAATTTTCTCGATCGTCTTCCTGCGGTGTCGGGGCGCGTCCGCTACGAAAGGTGGCATACGTGTCGCGTTGAACGCATAAATTGCCTGCCTACATACCATCTGCGGACCTTCTTTTTAGGAGGTTTTTATTATGTCTGAAAACGGAGCAAGGGAACGGAGTACGTGGAAACGTTTGCTGTTTGGTGCGCTCGCCTATCAAAAGGCGAGCCGAAAGATCGCCTACACCGCGCTGATCACGGGGTTTGTCGTCGTGGCGAATATGTTCTTTGAGTTCAAGCTCGCCGAAACGCAGTTTTCGCTGTCGCTTTTCGTGTCGGCAATTGCAGGTATTTTAATCGGGCCCGTGTTGGGGTTTGCCGCCTGCTTTTTAGGCGATTTGGTTGGATTTTTATACAATTCGGGCGGTTTTGCCTATCTGCCGTGGATCGGTCTGTCGCTGGGTGTGACAGCCTTTTTGTCGGGACTGATCGTTGGTGGGCTGGATTATAAAAAGGGCTGGTTTTTATACGTAAAGCTATCGCTCGTGTCCGTTTTGACATTTTTCATTTGCACGATCGCCATCAATACGACGGCGTTTTGGCTGCTGTATTCCAAGGTAAGCTACGGCGAATATCTAATCAGCCGCTTGTTTGTCCAAGGACAGATTTGGAACAGTCTCGTCAACTACGTATTGCTCTTTATCGCCGTGCCCGTGCTCGGTGCGATCAAGCCTTTGCGGCTGTATATCCGCTAAAAAAATCCCGCTTATATACAAAAATACAAAATAGAAAAACCGTTAAGTTCTGCTTGACGGTTTTTTATTATTATGCTATAATAATAAATACTATGGGCGGTTATGCCCTTGCCACTCGCGCGCACGAGCGCATACAAGAGCGCCTATATCCGCGCGCGTAAGGAGAAAAAATATGAACGTTTCTAACCTGTTATGGCCGTTAGACCCGTCGATAAAGATCGGCAAAACGGAAATTCACGCCTATGCGATGATCATTGTTTGCGGTATGATCGCGGCGTTTTTCGTGATCACGGCGCTCTTTCGCCGCAGGAATATGTCCCCCGACCTGTTCCTGACATTTTTCGTAATCGGGCTGCCGATCGCGATCATCACGACGCGTCTGTTTTATTGCATCACCGACGGTTTGCCTGTGTCCGAGTGGCTGAAATGGAGCTCGATCCGTCAAGGCGGACTGTCCATTGTCGGCGGCATTATCGGTGGCGCGGCGAGCGTAGCCGTTATTTGTATCGTAAAGAAAGTCAATTTTTTACGCGTAGGTGACTGCGTTGTCGTGGGACTGCTGTTGGCGCAGTCCATCGGCAGATGGGGGAACTTCGTCAACCAAGAAGTGTACGGCGCGGAAATCACGAACAGCGCGTTGCAGTTCTTCCCCTTTGCGGTGTATATCAACGAAACGGGGAGCTGGCATTATGCGTTCTTCTTCTACGAGAGCGTTGTCACGTTCACAGCGTCGGTGCTGATGTTTATCAACGCCTGGAAGAACGGTAAAAAACCGAACGGTATCAATACGGCGTGCTATTTCATTGTGTACGGACTCACCCGTTCGATTATGGAGCCGCTCCGCGATTCGACGTATATTTTGAACGGCGGCGGCGTGCCTTGGTCGTTAGTACTTTCGCTCATAATGTTGGCGGCAGGTACGGGCTTGCTCGTATATCTGCTGGTAATGAACAAGAAAAAGGAAGGGAAATTTATCGGCTCGACAAAAGGCGAAGAGTACGGTATCGTACAATTTATCGCTGATAGAAAGGACGAAACGCCGACGCTGGATAAGTGGAATATGATGTGCAAAATCTACCCCCAAAATTATAAGGCGGCAGACGAAAAAGATAAGAAAAAGGAGAAATAATTATGCGTAATCTTACTCTTTTAACGGACTTGTATCAGCTGACGATGGGCTACGGTTTTTATCGCCATAAAAAACACGAAGAAGAAGTGGTATTCGATTTGTTCTTCCGCAAGAACGCGCTGATTACCTACTCGATTGCGGCAGGGCTAGAACAGGCGATGGATTATCTCTTGAACTGGCGTTTTGACGACGAAGATATTGCCTATTTGCGCTCGCTCCATCTCTTCGACGAAGGCTTTTTGGAATATCTCAAAAATATGCGTTTCACGGGGGACGTGTACGCGGTAAAGGAAGGTACGCCCGTATTCCCCGGCGAGCCGATTTTGACGGTGAAAGCACCGCTGATTCAGGCACAGTTCGCGGAGACGGCGCTGCTTAATATTATCAATCACCAAACGCTGATCGCGACGAAATCTTCTAAGATTTGCCGCGCAACCAACGGGCAAGGCGTGGTGATGGAGTTCGGCTTGCGCCGCGCGCAAGCGCCCGACGCAGGCATTTACGGGGCGAGAGCGGCGATCATCGGCGGCTGTTCGTCCACGTCCAACGTCATCGCAGGGCAAATGTTCAACGTGCCCGTGGCAGGTACGATGGCGCATAGCTGGGTAATGGACTACCCGACAGAGTACGACGCGTTCCGTGCGTATGCGAACGCATACCCCGACAACTGTCTGCTGCTCGTCGATACGTACGATACGCTCCGCAGCGGCGTGCCCAACGCCATTAAGGTGTTTAAGGAATTGCAGGCGGCAGGGCACAAGCCCAAGGGGATTCGCTTGGACAGCGGCGACCTTGCGTATCTGTCTAAAAAAGCACGTAAAATGATGGACGAAGCTGGATTCCCCGACGCGATCATTTGCGTTTCGGGCGATCTGGACGAACGCTCGATCAATTCGCTCTTGCAGCAGGGCGCGAAGATTGATTCGTGGGGGGTAGGTACGAGATTGATCACGTCTGAAGACCTGCCTGCGCTCGGCGGCGTGTACAAGCTGGCGGCGGTGGTGGAAAAGGACGGCACGGTGACCCCGAAGATCAAGCTCTCGGATAACACCGCGAAGATCACCAACCCTGCGTTCAAGGGCTTGTACCGCTTGTTCGATAAGGATAATGGTATGGCGATTGCCGATCTGATCACGCTCCGCGACGAAGTCGTAAACGACGATGAACCGCTGACGCTCTTCCACCCCGTAGAGACGTGGAAGGAACACGAAGTAGAGAATTTCTACGCCGTACCCTTACAGGAAACGATCGTAAAGGACGGCGAGCTGGTGTATAAATTCCCGCCGCTGATGGAGATACAGGCGTATTCGAAAGGAGAGCTGGCGAAATTCTGGGAAGAATACTTGCGTTTGGACGTACCGCAGCTGTACAAGGTCGATCTCTCGAAAAAGCTGCATACGTTGAAGATTGAAATGATCGGGAGTATACGCAAAAATGCTGCCGAAAAAAATAAAAGGAAATAAGGGCTATGAAGAAAAAAAGTCTTGCAAATAAGAGCGTAGAAACGCTGAAAAGAGAACGCGACCGTTTGAAGGCGTGGCTTGCGATTTTGTGGGGGGTGATCCTGTTCATATTATTGGTGCTCGCCGATCAACTCACGAAAGTGGCGGCGGACGTGTATTTTGGGCGGAAAGGCAACGACCCGATCACGGTAATCCCCGGCTGGATATACCTTGAAATTACGTACAATCGAGGTATCGCGTACGGTACGCTGGGTGACGCGGCGGAGTGGTTAAAAATCGCCGTCGTTGTGGGAACGGGGGTACTGATGCTGCTCTTTGCTATCTTTTACGTGCGTATGGACACGCGCCGTACGTTCCTACGAATTGCGTTTATTTTCATCATCGCAGGCGGCATCGGGAACTTGATCGACCGCGTGCAGTATAAGGTATGGGAAAGCGATAGCCTGTACGGCGTGCGCGATATGGTGAATTTGGAACGGTTCGGCTTTGCGGTGTGCAATTTAGCGGATTTCTTTATTACGGGCGGCGCGGTGATGCTGGTGCTCGGGCTTTTGTTCTTCGATCGTGATGCGCTCTTCCCTACGGGCAAAAAATACAAAGCGCTGGCTTGGGAACAGGACAACAAGAAAAACGAGCTGGTGGAAGTGAAAGGCAACCGCTTGGTAGAAGATTACGAGCCGAGAACGGACGAAACGGACAACGAATAACAACGAACGGATAACGGAAAAGGTATGGAAAAGCAATTATTCATTGCAGAAGAACCGTGCAAGCGGCTGGACGTGTTTTTGAGCGAACAGCTGGAAGACGTCACTCGTTCGCGCATTAAAAAACTCGTGGAAGACGGGTGCGTGGCTGTCGGCGGCAAAATCACGAAAAAGGCAGGCGCGGAGATCAGGACGGGGGACGAAGTGACCATTGAAATCCCCGATGCGGTCGAATACGCCGTGCAGGCGGAGAATATCCCCATCGAAATCGTCTATCAGGACAAAGATTTTGCGGTGGTGAACAAGCCCAAGGGTATGACCGTGCACGTCGGCAACGGCGTGGAGAAAGGTACGCTCGTCAACGCACTCCTGTATGCTTTGGATAGCCTTAGCGGTATAGGCGGCGTGCTTAGGCCCGGGATCGTGCACCGTATCGACAAGGACACGACGGGGCTGCTGGTGGTGGCGAAGAACGACAAAGCGCACGTTTCGTTGGCGGCGCAGATCGCGCAAAAGACCTGTCGCAGAACGTATTTTGCGCTGTTAGAAGGGAATTTGAAAACGGAGAACGGACGGGTGGTGACGGACATCGGCAGACACCCCACCGATCGCTTAAAGATGGCGGTATTGCCCGACGGAAAGGGCAAAATCGCGGTCACCGATTACGAAGTGGTGGCGCGTTTTGGCGTGGATTTTACGCTCTGCAAATTCGATTTGCAAACGGGGCGCACACATCAAATTCGCGTGCACGCAAAGCATTTAGGTCACCCCGTAGCAGGAGACCCCGTGTATGGATATAAGAAACAGAAATTGAAAGCGGACGGGCAGCTGTTGCACGCTTGGCGGTTGCAGCTGACGCACCCCACGACGGGGGCTGAAATGGCGTTCACCGCTCCTCTGCCCCCTGCGTTTGCGGAAATTTTGCAAAAATTATGTCGGCAGTACGGCGTGGAAACGGACGGTTTTGCCGAGATTTTAGGAACGGAAGAATAAGGACGAAAACAAGGACAGACGGCTGCGTATGTTGAAGATCACGAAGATAAAACGGAATAGCATCGCCAAAGAGCTGGGGCTGGAAGTGGGCGACGAGATCGTTGCCTTTGACTCTCACCCCTGCGAGGACGAGCTCGATTATCTGTACTACGTCGAAACGGACGGATTTTCGATGACGGTGCGCGACAAGCGCGGCAACGGCGAAGTGACGGTGGACGTTGAAAAGGACGAGGGGGAAGATTTGGGGATAGAGTTCGTCAAAAACACCCAAATCCGTACCTGTCACAATCGTTGCGTATTCTGCTTTGTCGATCAGATGCCGAAAGGTATGCGCGAGAGCCTGTATATCAAAGACGACGACTACGGTATGAGCTTTTCGTGCGGAAACTTTGTCACGCTCACCAACCTTTCGGACGAGGGGTTAGAGCGGATTGTGCGGTTAAAACTCTCGCCCTTGTACGTGTCCGTGCATACAATGAATCCCGATTTGCGTGTGAAATTGCTACGAAATCGCTTTGCAGGCAAAATCGTGGAACAGATCGAACGGTTGACGAAAGGGGGAATCGAACTGCATTGTCAGGCGGTACTCGTGCCGGGTGAAAACGACGGCGAAGAGCTTGCCTACACCGCGCGCGAGCTATTCAAACACTACCCCTTGGTGCGCGATCTGGCGTGCGTGCCGACGGGGATTACGAAATATCGCGACGGGCTGTACCCGATTGCGGACGTGGATAAGGCGTACAGTGAAAAGCTGCTCGACCTTGTTGACAGACTTAACGCGGAATTCGGTGTGAATTTCCTGCTCCCTGCCGACGAATATTTTGTCAAAGCGGAGCGCCCCTTTAAGAGTGCGGAATTTTACGGCGATTTTGAACAGATTGAAAACGGCATCGGTATGACGAGCAAATTCGAAATGGAAGTAAACGGTGCGCTCGCCACCCTGTTGGCAGAAAACGATGGGGGCAGGTATGTGTTGAAGGCGAAAAAACGCTCGGTGATTATCAGCGGCGTCAGCGCGGCGAAGATCAATGCAACGATCGCAAAGCGATGCGAAGAAGTCATCGACGGTTTGACGGTGGAGATTTTGCCTGTAAAGAACGAATTTTTTGGAGAGACGGTCACGTGTACGGGGCTGCTCACGGGTAAGGACATACTTCGCGCGTTGGAAAAGTATCGCCGCGAGAGCGGAGATTTTGACGAAGTGATCTTGGCAGGGAATACGATGAAGGAATTTGAAGACGTATTTCTGTGCGGTATGACGCTGGACGAATTAAAGAAAAAATCAGGTATGGAAAACATACGTGTAAACCGCGACGGCGGTTATGGGTTCGTGGATATTTTATCGACGAACGGATAGGCAAGGAGGTGAACTATGGCAAATCCTTTGATCGCGTTGGTCGGTAGACCGAACGTGGGAAAGAGTACGTTTTTTAACAAAGTAGCAGGGCGGAAAATCTCAATCACCGAGGACCGTCCCGGAGTCACGCGCGATCGGCTCTATACGGACGCGAGCTGGCGTGGCAAGCATTTTACGATGGTCGATACGGGCGGTATCGAGCTGAAATCGGAAGACGTGATGTGGAAAGAGATCGCAAAGCAAGCGGACGTGGCGATCGATACCGCGGACGTGATTTTGTTCTTTACGGACGGGAGAGAAGGGCTGCACCCTTCTGATTACGACGTTGCGGATATTTTGCGCCGCAGTAAAAAACCCGTTATTTTGGTCGTAAACAAGATCGACAATTACTCGCCGGATCAGGTGTATGAATTCTATTCCTTGGGCTTGGGCGAGCCGTTTGCAATCTCTGCGGAGCATTCGCAGGGGATCGGCGACGTTTTGGATGAGGCGATTGCGCTTTTCCCCGACGTGACGATCGAGCCCGTGCCCTCTCTCAAAATTGCTGTGGTGGGCAAGCCCAACGCAGGCAAATCGAGCTTGGTCAACAAAATTTTGGGCAGCGAGCGCAGCATTGTCACGCCAATGGCAGGCACGACGCGCGATGCGATCGACACGCTGTTCTATCGCGGCGACAAGGCGTACACGATCATAGACACGGCAGGTATTCGCAAGACAAAGAACGTGGAAGACGACGTGGAATATTACAGCAATATGCGTGCGTTCGATGCGGTGCGCCGCAGCGACGTTTGCCTTTTGGTGGTCGATAGCGCCGAAGGGCTGACCGAGCAGGACGTAAAGATTATCGGCTACGTGCACGAACAGGGCAAACCGTCCGTGATCGTGATGAACAAGTGGGATTTGGTGGAAAAGGACACGCACACCGTAAACAAATTCGAAGAAAAGCTGAAAGAAGATCTGAAATTTATGGATTATTACAAATCCATTTATATCTCGGCGAAGACGGGGCAGCGCGTAGAAAAGATGCTCTCGGCGGTGGACGAAGTGTATAAAAACGCCTCGTTCAGAGTGCCGACGGGCGAGCTGAACGATTTGATCGGGGACGCGGTGCGCTTGCAAGAGCCGCCGTCCTATCAGGGCAGACGGATGCGCGTATTTTTCTCGTCCCAGGTGGGGGTATGTCCGCCGCTCTTCGTGTTGCACGTCAATTCTGAAGACTTGCTCCATTTCTCTTATCAGCGGTATTTAGAGAACACGATTCGCCGCGCGTACGATTTCACGGGCACACCGATTAAGATTGTTGTCCGCGAAAAGAAAGAAGAAGATTAAACGACATATCTGCGTCGCATTTCCGCCGTTTATGCAAGGCAATCTTGCCAAAGTAAGGATATTATGAAAGTATTTAATTTTTCTCAAAACTGGTGGCAATTTTTAATAATGGCAGTCGTATGCTATTTTATCGGCTGTTTCAATTTTGCGCGTACCATTTCGCGGTTCAAGAAGAAAGACATCGCAAAGATCGGTAGCGGCAACCCCGGCACGATGAATATGACGCGAGAGTTCGGTTTGAAAATCGGCGTAATCACCTTCCTTTGCGACGCTTGCAAGGGGGGCGTGCCCGCGGTGATCAGCTATTTTCTCTATCGTGATTATTATTTTGCCGAAACGCTTGTTCACGTGTCTGATGTGACGAGATATTTTTGCGGCGTGTTCGTAATCATCGGGCATATTTTCCCCGTCACAATGCACTTCAAAGGTGGTAAGGGGATCGCATCCACGCTCGGTCTGTTTTGGTTGTGCCTGCCCTGCGAGTGGGGCTGGTGGGCGCTCATCGGTTTTGGTTTTTTACTCTTTATCGTATTCTTTATTTTCTGGACGGAGTGGGGTTCGCTCGGCTCGCTCTTGGGTGTGACTGGCTTTAGCATTATTCAAATGGTCATTTTTATTCGCCGATACGCAGCACTGCCGCACAGCGGCTATATTATTTGGCTGTATATGTTGATTCTGGTTCTCAATATTTTGACGTGGTGCGCACACCACGCGAATTTGGCAAGGCTATTTTCAGGCGAAGAACGGCACACGTCTATCCGTAAATTGGCAAAGAAAAAGAAATCTTAAAAAAGAGAGTGTTGATATGAACGTAATTATCGTAGGTTGCGGCAGAGTGGGTATGACACTTGCCGAAAAATTGAACGACGATGGGAATGCGGTCACCGTAATCGATATGCTTCCGTCCAAGGTGAACGAAATCACTAGCCAAATCGACGTTATGGGCGTAGTTGGCAACGGCGCAACACACACGACGTTGATTGACGCTGGGATTAAAGACGCCGATTTGTTTATTGCCGTCACCAATTCTGACGAGTTGAATTTACTCTGCTGTATGGTAGCGAAAAAGGAAGGGGATTGCCAAACGATTGCGCGACTTAAAAACCCGCAGTATAGCAACGAGGCGGAATATCTTCGTCACGAACTCGGTCTTGCGATGGTGATTAATCCCGAATATGCGGCGGCAAAGGAGATTGCGCGTGTGCTCCGTTTTCCGTCTGCAATTAAGATCGAGCCGTTTGCCAAGGGGCACGTTGAACTCATCAAATTCCGTCTGCCCAAAGGTAGCCCGATTATCGGGATGTCGGTCAAGGATATGATTGTGAAATACCGCGCGAACGTACTCGTTTGCACGATTGAACGCGGCGAGGAGGCGCACATTGCGAACGGCGATTTCGTCTTTGCAGAAAAGGACGTTGTGTCCATTGTTGCGTCGGTGAAAAACGCGCACGATTTCTTTGTTAATATCAACTATAAAGGCCATTCGGTCAAGAACGTGTTGGTGGCAGGCGGAGGCGTGATCACCCATTATCTTTGCGAGATTTTGCAAAAATCGGGTATCGCGCTCAAAATTGTGGAAAAGGACGAAAAACTCTGCGAAACGTTGGCGGCGGATTATCCAAAGCTCGATATTATTCACGGCAAGCCGTCGGATAAAGAACTTCTGCTCGAGGAAGGCGTGGAGAAGGTGGGGGCGTTTGTGGCACTCTCCAATCTGGACGAAGAAAATATTTTGCTTTCGCTGTTCGCGAGAGAAGTGAACAACGGCAAGATTGTCACGAAGATTAACCGTACGGATTACGACAGCGTGATTAGGCGGCTCGATCTCGATACGGTCATCACGCCCAAGAACGTCACAGCGGACAGCATTTTGCGATACGTCCGCGCAACGCGCAACGCCAAGGGCAGCAATATCGAAACGCTGTATAACATCATTGAAGGAAAGGTAGAGGCGACGGAGTTCATTATCAAGGAAGATTCGCCCATCGTCAATATCCCCCTTTCGCAGCTCAAATTTCAGGACAACGTGCTGGTGGCGTCCATCTTCCGCGATGGCAAAGTGATTATTCCGCGCGGCAACGACGTGATTTTGGCAGGGGATTCCGTGATCGTCGTCACCAAGACGGTGGGGCTGTCCGACATTGCCGACGTGTTGAGGTGAGCGTATGAATTTTTCCGCAATTCGGCGTGTTATCGGTTGGATACTCTTATTCGAGGCGATTTTCCTGCTCTTGCCCTTGTTGACGGCGGCGGTGTACTGGGAAGAAGAATTTTTTGTATTCCTGTTCTGTATCGCGCTCTGCGCTAGCGTGGGGGGGCTGTTCCTTTCAAAAAAATTAAAAAACGACGCGATCTATGCCAAGGAAGGAATTGTGATCACGACGTTGTGCTGGATCGTGCTCTCGCTCTTTGGGGCTTTGCCCTTATACCTTTCGGGTGCGGATGCGTACACGTCGTACGTGGACGCCCTGTTTGAGATCGTTTCAGGGTTCACCACAACGGGTGCGACCATCGTGCCTACGGGCGCGGAAGTGGCGGCTCTGCCAAAATCGATCTTGATGTGGCGTAGCTTTTCCCATTGGGTTGGCGGTATGGGTGTGCTGGTTTTTATGATCGCGTTCCTGCCCCTTAGCGGCGCACGCAATATGTATATTATGAAAGCGGAAAGCCCTGGGCCTACGGTCAGCAAGCTCGTGCCCAAGGTACGTACCACGGCAAAGATCTTGTACGTCATTTACGCGGGTATGACGGCGATACAGATTATTCTACTTCTTTGCGGCGGCATGTCGTTTTTTGAGTCGGTCAACGCGGCGTTCGCCACGGCAGGTACGGGGGGCTTTGCGATCAAAGCGGACGGCTTTGCAGGATATTCGTCCTATTTGCAAATCGTCGTCACCGTGTTTATGCTGCTCTTTTCTATCAATTTCAACTCCTATTATATGTTTGGAAAACGGAGATGGAAAGAAGTGTTGACGGCGGAAGTCAAGGCGTTTTTGTTGATCGTTTTTGCAGCGATCACGGCAATCACGCTCAACGTGTATTACACGAACACGCTCACGTCCTTTGGTGGCGCGTTAAAACACTCTGCGTTTTCGGTGTCGTCCATTATTTCTACGACGGGCTTTGTGACGGAAGATTTTGCGCTTTGGCCGATGTTCTCGCAGATTCTTTTATTACTCATTATGTTCGTTGGGGCGTGCGCAGGCAGTACGGGCGGCGGCATCAAGGTGTCGCGTTTGGTTGTGCTGGGCAAGAGTGCGTCTAACGAAATCGGCAAAATGCTCCACCCCAAGCAGATCAAACACGTGACCGTGGACGGGCGTGTGGTCGAACCCGACGTCGTGCGGTCCATTTGCGCGTTTGTGTTCTTGTATGTAATCGTATTCATTGTTTCGTTCTTAATTATTTCGTTCGATTTGAATAATTTGAACTATGCAGGGGTAGAAAACACAAAATTTATGACAGGATTTTCGTCCGTGGCGGCGACGTTAAACAATATCGGCCCTGGGCTGGGCGCGGTAGGACCGGCAGGCTCGTTCGCGGCGTATTCGTGGTGGTCAAAGCTCGTGTTTATTTTCGATATGTTGGCAGGCAGATTAGAGATTTTTCCTATGCTCCTGCTGTTTGCGCCGTCTACTTGGCGCAGATAAGAAAACCGCGTTCATCGCGACACGTGAGGGGGCTTACATAGCAAAATGCAAGGCGGAGCGAGCTTGCTCCGCCTTGATATTTTTATGGAAAGTTTTAGAAAAAAGGGAAAAAGAGTTTACAAATGTCGCGTTTGTGTGTATAATAATAACACAATTGAATATGGGGATGCACCGGATTCGATTGCCGGTGAGCGAAAGGATAAGCATACCGTAGAGGGAAAGACTACGCAAAAACGATCCAGCTAAATATAAATGCAGATAGAAATGCAAACTACGCTCTTGCAGCGTAACTTCGCTCGTTAGCGAAACGTCGCGCCCGATTTATCCGTCGGTCGGGGTCGCGGCGTCATTAAGACGGAACACTCTTGTTGGTATCGGAAGGTGTATCGATAAGAGTATCCAGCCTTCTGCGCGTTGCAAAGCGTGTTCGTCCGCGTTGCAACGTTAAGAAATAATAGACAAACTAAGTATGTAGAAAGTTTTTTGGCAGCCGCGTAAGACGTGAGTTCAACTCTCACCATCTCCACCAAGTGAAACACAGGCGAACCCATAATAGGTTTACCTGTGTTTCTTTTATGTAAAAATTATAAAATCAGAAGTATATATCAAGCTCTTTTCCAGAAAGGCGGAAAATATCTACGATTATATAAAAATGCGTGTCCGTTACAGTAACCTTTCTTCTATTGGATAAAGAAAAATCCCGACGTTCCGTTTCAGGTTCGTCGGGTTCGTTATTCTCTATATAATTGTAATGAATTTCAATTCTATCTTCGTGAACAATAATTTTCCGTATTAAAAGGTCGATTAGCGTTTGTGTATCTTTGTTGGAAAAATCTTCAAGGTAGGCAATTATATGTTCTCGCTTTATTTCGCTATCCAATCTACATTGTTCCGAAACGATTTTATCGTTAAGCATTTGTAATTCTTCTTCCAATATTTGTAAACGATTTTTCGTTGTAGTTGTATAAATTCCGTCTTCTATCGCTTGCATCACGTTTTCCAAAGATTTTTG
>JAFTSO010000018.1 GCA_017467265.1 Clostridia bacterium | reverse complement strand
CCTTGGCGATATGGACTTCAAGGTAGCAGGTACGGACAAGGGCATCACGGCGATCCAGATGGATATCAAGATCAAGGGTATCTCCGAACAGATTATGCTCGACGCAATCGCAAAAGCACAGCTTGCAAGAAAGCACATTTTGGGCAAAATGCTCGAATGTATCCCTACGGTTAGCGAAGAACTGTCCGAATACGCACCCAAGATTATCACCTTCAAGATCAACCCTGAAAAGATCGGCGACGTTGTTGGTAAGCAGGGTAAAGTTATCAACAAGATCATCGAACAGACGGGCACGAAAATCGACATCGAAGACGACGGTACGGTATGTATCGCGTGCTACGGCGACGTTGCAAACGCGAAACGTGCAAAGGCGATTGTTGAATCGATCGCGCACGATCCCGAAGTGGGCGATATGTTCGTAGGCGTAGTTGTTCGCGTAATGTCCAAGCTCGGCGCGTTCGTAGAATTTGCTCCTGGCAAAGACGGTATGATCCACATTTCCAAGCTCTCCGAACAGAGAGTAAACCAAGTAGAAGACGTGTTGAACGTTGGCGACAAGGTAAAGGTAGAGATCATCAAGATCGGCGAAAAGGGTATCGATTTGAAATTGCTTGAAAAAATGGACTAATCCCGTATAAAGGAACAGCCCCGAGCCAAGACGGCTCGGGGCTGATTTTGTTTTTCCGTAGGAAAAAATCAAATAAACGGGTTGACAAATGTGCGTGAGTATAGTATAATGAAAATAGCGTGGACAAACTCCGCGCAGAAAAAACGAAAGGAAAGAACAATGGAAAAGATTTCTTTGATTATTCCGTGTTATAACGAAGAAGAATCGTTGCCCTATCTGTTTGCCGAGCTGAAAAAGGTGACGGCGGAGATGCCCGAATACGATTTTGAAATGCTCTTCGTGGACGACGGCTCGAAGGACAAAACGTTGCAGCTGCTCCGTGAAATAGGCAAGGAAGACGCGCGTGTAAAATACATTTCCTTTTCCCGTAATTTCGGCAAAGAAGCGGCTATGTACGCAGGTTTTTGCAATGTGACGGGGGATTATGCGGCGGTTATGGACGCGGATATGCAAGATCCGCCCTCTCTTCTGCCCAAGATGATGGAAATCATCAAAACGGGGGAATACGACAGCGTGGCTACCCGTCGCGAAACGCGCAAGGGAGAGCCGAAACTCCGTTCGTTCTTTGCAAGAACGTTCTATAAAATGATCAACAAAGTGTCGGACGCTGACATTGTGGACGGTGCGCGCGATTTCCGTCTGATGAAACGCGCGATGGTCGATTCGATCGTGGCGATGAGCGAGCGCGACCGTTTTTCGAAAGGGATTTTCGGCTGGATCGGGTTCAGAACGTACTGGCTGCCGTACGAGAACGTCGAGCGCGTGGCTGGGCAGACGAAGTGGAGTTTTAAAAAGCTCTTCAAATATTCCATCGACGGCATTGTGGATTTCTCGGACGCGCCCTTAAAGATTTCGACGGGGCTGGGGATTTTCTCGATGCTCGGATTTTTGGGCATGCTGATTTTTGCTTTGGTTCGTACGATCGGGTACGATTATCCGATTATGGACTGGCCGTTGCTGGTTAGCGTAATGTGTTTCTTGACGGGCTTGGTGCTGATTTGTTTGGGGATTGTGGGCATATATATTGCCAAGATATTCAAGGAAACCAAGCATAGGCCAGGGTATATCATAGGCGAAACGAACAAGGACGACGCCGTTAGCAAATAAACGAAAAGACGGTTGCGATCTTTCGCAACCGTTTCTTGTATTCTTTATCCAAAACGAAAGGAGAACGTATGTCGGCAGAACGTACTGCGCCCGAACGGGACAAACAACAGAATATCGGGCAGCAAAATAGTAGTCGGCAGAACGCTACGCCGTCGGCTTGGCAAAAATACGGCTATTTGCTGGTTTTTGCGTTGGCGTCGGTGTTGATCGCGCTGTTTGCGTTCGGCGGTTCTCCTTTCTATCCCATCAACGAGTGGTCTGATCCCAACTGTTTTTTGACGGTGGGTAGGGCGATGCTCGACGGCAAAGTAATGTATCGGGACATCTACGAACAGAAAGGCCCGTACGTATATTTTCTACATGCGCTCGCCGCGCTCATTTCCGACTCGTCCTTTTTAGGCGTGTGGCTAATGGAGATTGTCAACCTGTTTTTCTGTATGTGGCTGATCGCCAAAATCGTTGGATTGTACGGGTATAGACGGTGCGTGTGCGTATTCGTTGCGCTGTGCATCGGCACGTCGGTGGCGTTCTCGTATGCAATGTCCACGGGAGACAGCGTGGAAGAATTCGTGTCGCCGCTCTATCTTTGGTTATTGTATATTACGGTAAAAAGCATCAAGCAAGACAAGAAATTCACCCCCTTGCAATACCTGTTCATCGGCGTGACGGCAGGGGTGGTATTTTGGAGCAAATTCACCGTCGTTGGGATATACCTGGGGTGGTTTGCGTATTTTGTATGGCGGAGCGTGCGCCGCAAGGAAAGCAAAGAGATTGCAAAATGTATTGCGTATATCGTCGGGGGCGTAGTCCTTGCCACGCTACCCTGCCTTGCTTATTTCTTGGCGACGGGAGCGTTTGCGGACTGGATGCAGGTGTACCTGTATGACAATCTGTTCCTGTATTCCCCCAAAGGCAACGCGTTCAAATCGCTTGTAATGGTCTTTTGGACGGCGATCGTTTCGCTCGTTCGCAATCCGCAATACAATCTGTTCGCGCTCTTTGGCGTGATCTGGTTCGCAATCAAAAAGAAAGGGGAAGAGCGCTGGTTTTTGCTTTGGATTTTTGCCATTATGACGGCGGTGCTCTTTATCGGCGGCAAAGTATATCGCTATTACGGGCTACCGTTCTACGTGTTCGCCGCGTTCGGGTACGTGGGCTTGTTGGAAATTTTCCCTGCGGAAAACAAAAAACGCTTGAAAGCGGTAGGGGCGGTGTGCGGCGCGTTGATCGTGGCGACGTCCACGCTGTTCTTCTTCACCAACGGTCACCATCACCACATTTTCCGCGACCGCGACGAGCTGGCGCAGTACAAGGTGGCGGCGTATATCCGTGAGCACGGTGACGATGATCCAACGCTCCTAAATTACGGCGGTCTGGACAACGGTTTCTCTTTGGCGGCGGAGCTCGTGCCTCACTTGCGGTATTTTGCCGAGCTGAATATCCCGATGGAAGATATGCACGCGGAGATGGCGCGCTATTTAGACGAGGGCTTGACCGAGTTCGTGATCTACCGACTGGACAACCGCGTAAAGGACGAGCTACAACATAAAAAATACGAAGAAGTGTTGCGGATACGCGAGTGGTCGCGCGAAGAACGCGTCACGTATATTCTCTATCAGTTAAAGGTATAAAAACGGAATAAAGTAAACCCCGTGCGCGTATTTAACGCCACGGGGTTTTTCCTTGTATTTTTTACGATCTCGTTGCCAAATATACCATTAGAACGGATATGTCTGCGGGGTTAACGCCCGAAATTCTGCCTGCCTGCCCGAGATTGAACGGACGAATACGGTCTAATTTTTCTCTCGCCTCTAACCGCAACCCTGCAATCGAGTGGTAGTCGATGTCGGGGGGAAGGAGTTTGTCTTCCAGCTTTTTCGCGCGCTCAATAATATCCAGGCCTTGCTTTAAGTATCCTTCGTACTTGACGGTGATTTCCGCCGTTTCCAGCACGTTCTTGGGGTATTCATCAAACACGTGAAAACGTGCCATAATATCTTTTAAGGGGACGGAACGCTTGATCATATCCGCGTACGAAACGCCGCCGCTCGGCGCGCCGTAGCCATATTCCGCCAAAAACGCCGTCGCCTCCTTTTGCGGCACACGCGTTTGCAGAGCGGAGAGCAACTGTTCGTATTTCGCTTTGCGATCCAAATACCGTGCATACCGTTCTTCGGTGACCAAGCCTACTTCCTTGCCCTTTTCGGTCAAACGGAAATCGGCGTTGTCCTGTCGCAAACAGATGCGGTGTTCGGCGCGCGAAGTCATCATACGGTAGGGCTCGTCCGTGCCTTTCGTCACCAGATCGTCGATCAAAACGCCGATATACGCTTCGTCGCGACGGAGCGTGAACGGGGGCAGACCGCGCAGCTTTAACGACGCGTTCAGACCTGCCATCAAGCCCTGCGCCGCAGCCTCTTCGTATCCCGAAGTGCCGTTGATTTGCCCTGCGGTGTAAATGCCTTCAATTTTCTTAAATTCCAGAGTGGGGAGTACGTCGAGCGTATCGATACAATCGTATTCGATGGCGTAGCCATACCGCATAATGTCGGCGTGTTCCAGCCCAGCCACGCTCGCATACATAGCCCGTTGAACGTCGTGAGGCATAGACGTGGACATACCTTGCACGTACACTTCCAGCGTGTCCGCGCCTTCGGGTTCTAAAAAGATCTGGTGACGTTCTTTGTCCTTAAACCGAACGACTTTCGTTTCGATAGACGGACAATAGCGTGGACCGGTCGAAAGGATCGTTCCGTCGTAGAGAGGGGATCGATCGAGGTTGTCCATAATAATCGCGTGCGTATTCAGGTTGGTGTAGGTGAGATAGCACGGCATCTTGTTTTCGGGGGGCGTATCGTGCATAAACGAAAAAGGATAGATGTCCGTATCGCCGTGTTGCACTTCACATTTCGCATAATCGATCGTTCTGCCGTCGATGCGCGCAGGCGTACCCGTCTTAAAACGGCGTACGTTAAAACCGAGTCGAAGTAAGCTCTCGGTGAGATGCGTAGCAGGGGCAAAGCCGTTCGGGCCTGATTTTTGTACCACGTGCCCCGTGATCGTTTCGCCGTTGAGATATACCCCCGTGCAAAGGATTACCGCTTTGCAGGCGATCACGCCGCCATAGCTCGTTTTCACGCCCACGCATCTGCCGTTTTCGACGAGAATATCCGACGCTTCCGCCTGAATAATACGCAGGTTTTCGGTGTTTTCCAGCACCCGTTTCATCTCCACGTGGTAGGTGTTCTTGTCCGATTGCGCGCGCAAGGATTGTACCGCCGCGCCCTTGCCGACGTTCAGCATACGGATTTGCAGAGCGGTCTTGTCCGCGACGATACCCATTTCGCCGCCCAGCGCGTCGATCTCGCGTACCAAATGCCCCTTTGCCGTGCCCCCGATGGACGGGTTGCAGGGCAGGAAAGCGATGCTGTCGAGATTGAGAGTCAAAAGGGCAGTGTTAATGCCCGTGCGCGCCAAAGCCAGCGCCGCTTCGCAACCTGCGTGCCCTGCGCCGACGACCACCGCGTCTGCGGTATATTCTAAAAATTCGTGCTTTGTTTCTGCCATAATTTTGCAAATTCCGTATAACCGATTAACGCGGCGAGCGCCGCGCTAAACCGAGTGAAGTTTTTATTTTTTGAGTACGATATTTTTAATATCGTCGATTTCCTTTTCGATACGAGCGTTAAGTTTTTCGAGATCGCGCATCTTGTCGCGCGCATACATAATCGTCGTGTGATCTCTGCCGCCAAGGTGTTCGCCGATGACGTCCAAAGGGATCGTCAGCATTTCGCACATAACGTATGCGCAGATTTGGCGCGCTTTAACAAGATCAGCTTTTTTGCTTTTGCCGATAAGATCTTCCTTTTTGGTTTTGAAATATCCGCACACCGCGGCGATGATCTTTTCGGGCGTTACGTCTTCTTCTTCCGCTTCGCTCACCGATTCGCTGATAGCTAATTTTGCAAGGGAGAGCGTAATGGGCTGCTCGTGCAGCTTGCTCGCAAAAATGACTTTGTTCAATCTGCCTTCCAGCGTACGGACGTCGTGTCCCGAATCGCTGACCAAAAATTCGAGAACATCTTCGGGTACGGAACATTTTCTATCCATCGCTTTGCGCTTTAAGATAGCGATCTTCGTTTCGCCGTCGGGTGGCTGAATATCGACGATCATACCCCCCTCAAAACGGGTGCGCAGTCTGTCTTCCAGCGTCGCGATTTCCTTGGGAGGACGGTCGGACGTGATGACGATTTGCTTGTTTTGTGCAGACAGCTCGTTAAAGGTGTGGAACAGCTCTTCTTGCAGCTGCGTACGCGCCTTTAAGAACTGAATATCGTCGATCATCAGAACGTCCACGTTGCGGTAATGCAGGCGGAATTTTGCGCCCGTCTTTTGCGTGATCGAATCGATGAGGTCGTTCAAAAAGTTTTCGCTCGTCGTATAGAGCACCTTTTTTTCGGGTGCAGTCTGCGCTAAATGGTTGGCAATCGCGTGCATAAGGTGCGTTTTGCCCAAGCCCGATTCCCCGTAGATAAACAGAGGATTGAACGTTTCGCCGGGATTTTCGGCTACCGCTTTTGCGGCAGCGTAAACGAACTTGCTCCCTGCGCCGGCAACGAAGGAGTCAAAGGTGAAATTCTTATTGATAGGGGACGTGCGGAACGTTTCGGAAACGTCTTCTTCAAAATCCAAAGGATAATTTATGCTCCCGTCCACAACGATGCGGAAATCGGCAAGCCCCAAATCGCATTTTACGATAGCGGAGCGGAGCGATTCGGCGTGTTTTCTTTCGATAACGCCAGCCGCCATATCGGTGTGCGCCTTTAAGACGATTTTACGCCCGACGACGTCGATCGGCTCTAATTCCTTGATGAACGCGTTATAAGAAGACGGATTGATGAGCATCTCCGCCTTTTCCAAAATCTGTTTCCATAAAAACTGCAATTGCGAATTTTCAGGCATTTTTTACCCCCGTGGTAGAATTGTTTACGGATATCCCTTTCGTAAACTTGTCTTTTTCGAAATTATTTGATATAATTATAATACAAAATGCGACGAAAAGAAAGCAATTTTGACGGGGTTTTTTACGATTATGCAAATAAAAAAATTATTCCTTCAAAATTTCAGAAATTACGAATCGGAAATCTTTACTTTTTCCGACGGTTTGAACGTGCTGTTTGGCAAGAACGCGCAGGGCAAGACGAATTGCGCCGAGGCGGTCTTTTACCTTTGCACGGGCGCGTCGCTGCGTATCCGTCACGATAAGCAGCTTATTAAAATCGGCGCGGAGAGCGCCAAAATTACCGCCGAAACGGAAAATCGCTACGGCAAAGTGACGATTGACGCGGAAATCTATGAGAATAAGCGCGAAATTCGTGTAAACGGGAGCAAAATCGCCAAAAATGCCGATCTGATGGGGCATATCAACAGCGTGTTTTTCTCGCCCGGGGAGCTGCGGCTTATCCAAGACGGACCTGACGAACGCCGCCGTTTTATGAATTTGTCCATATCGCAGACGTCGCCTGCGTATTATACGGCGCTGCTGCGCTATAACAAAATTCTCGATCAACGCAACACGCTGCTGAAAAATCGCGACGTGTCTTTGGTGTTGGACACCCTGCCCGTGTGGGACGAGCAGCTGTGCAAATACGCGGCGGTGATCGTGAAAAAGCGCGTGGAATTTTTGGAAAAATTAGCCCCCTTTGCCAAGGAGCACCACGCCTTTTTGACGGACGGGGAAGAAGAACTGGTCATCAAGCCCGACCGCGTTTACGAGGGGGACGAAACGGAAATTGCCAAAAATTTACTTCGCCGTTTGGAAAACAATTACGACAAGGATTTGCGGCTTGGGTTCACGACGGTAGGGCCGCACCGTGACGATCTGGACGTGCTGATCGGCGGTATCGACGCAAAATCGTACGCTTCGCAAGGGCAAATGCGTACGGCGGCGCTGTCTTTGAAACTGTCCGAGGTGGATATTTTCCGCTCTCTTTCTGGAGAAAATCCCGTGCTGATCTTGGACGACGTAATGAGTGAGCTCGATCTCAAACGGCGTAAAAAATTGCTCAAATGCACGGAAGGCATACAGACGATTTTGACGTGTACGCATGCCGAACGTGTGCTCTACGGGGCGGAGTGTAACAAAATCCGCATTGAAGACGGGCATATAAAAGCCTGACATGGATCGTATAAAAGACGGCGAAAAAAGGCATACTGACGGTAAAACACCCCTATACGGGTTGCGTTTAACTCCTTTTACATATGGCAAAGAACGGGGATAGAACGCATAAAAAACGAGAAAAAAAGGTCACGGCGCTCCTGTTTGCGGGCGCTTTTTTCTTTGCGCCGATGGTGATAGCGGAAAAAACACCGATGCGCCAAAACGTAGCGTTGGCAGCAGAGCAAACGCAAGACAATCCGTACGGCTGGGAAAAGCTCTCGTCCTATACAACCTATTTTGAGCAAAAGGACGGGGGGCGGGTCGAGAATATCCGCATAGCAGCGGCGCTCATCGACGGTGTGACCGTGCAGGCGTACGGGGAATTTTCCTTTAACAAAACGGTGGGGCGCAGGACGGAAGAGGCAGGGTTTAAGCAGGCGAAAATCATCGTAAACGGCGAGTACGTGCAAGGGGTGGGCGGCGGCGTGTGTCAGGTGAGCACTACGCTGTATAACGCCGCGCTCAAATCAGGATTGCAAATTACCGAATTTCATCCGCACAGCTTGCGCGTGTCCTACGTAGCCCCGTCGCGCGACGCGATGGTGTCCACGCAGAGCGATCTTTGCTTTTTCAATCCCTACGCCCACCCAATCCGTCTGTCTGCGCAGGTGTTTACGGGAGGCGTACGCGTGGTGTTTTATGGCACAGGGGACGGATTGCGGTACGAGATCGTCAGCGAAACGGTGGGTGAGATTCCGCCGCCACCGCCGATTATCAAGGACGGGGAACGGGACGAAATACTCCGCGCGCCAAAGAACGGAACAAAGAGCGAAGCGCATCTTGAAATCTATCAGGGAACGCGGCTTGTCGAGCGGAGAAAGCTCCGCACGGACGAATACCGCCCGATACAGGGAATTATCGCCAAAAAAACGCCGCAAGCGACAAATTACGGGCAATAAAATACCTTTCAACGCTTGTCTTTTTTCGTAGAAAATGTTATAATAAAAAGGTATAAATAAAAGAACGGAACGAGCCGCTCTGATAGGCGTGAAAAAGACGTGAAAAGAGCGGCGTGCTCCGAACGCAAAGGCAGGTTGATATGGAAAGAATTCAGCTTAAAAAATTAAACGAAAATTTGGCGGCGTACGGCGGTCAGGTCGTCACGGTGGCAGGCTGGGCGAAGACGATTCGCGATTCGAAAGCCTTCGGCTTTATCGAGCTTAACGACGGCAGCTGCTTTAAGAATACGCAGATCGTTTTTGAGAGAGCGAACCTTGTAAATTACGACGAGATCGCAAAGGAAAACGTGGGCTGCGCGTTGATTGTTACGGGCAAAGTGGAGCTTACGCCCGAGAACAAACAGCCGTATGAAATCAAGGCGATTGAGATCAAGGTGGAAGGGGAATCCACCCCCGATTATCCCTTGCAGAAAAAACGCCACAGCATAGAGTTTTTGCGCGAGATCGCGTATCTTCGTCCGAGAACGAATTTATTCGGCGCGGCGTTTAGGATCCGCAGCGAAGCGGCGATCGCAATTCATAAATTCTTCAATGATCGTGGGTTTGTGTACGTGCATACCCCGATCTTGACGGGTAGCGACTGCGAAGGCGCGGGCGCGATGTTTCAGGTGACGACGCTCGATCTCGACGAAACGGCGAAATCGGGCAAGCCCGTCGATTACAAGGACGACTTCTTCGGCAAGAAGGCGTCTCTGACCGTGTCGGGGCAGTTGAGTGCGGAAACGTACGCGATGGCGTTCGGCAACGTCTATACGTTCGGGCCGACGTTCCGTGCGGAGCACTCCAACACTGCTCGTCACGCGGCAGAGTTCTGGATGATTGAGCCGGAGATGGCGTTCTGCGATTTGGCAGGGGATATGGACGTTGCGGAAGCGATGGTAAAATACGTCATCGACTACGTCAGCGAAACGTGCAAGGACGAACTGAACTTTTTGAACCAGTTCGTCGATAAAGGCTTGCTCGAACGCTTGAAGAACGTATCCGAAAACGCGTTCGTGCGTTTGAGCTACACCGACGCGATCGAAATTTTGAAACAGAACGCGGACAAATTCGACGACAAGAATATTTTCTGGGGCAAGGATTTGCAGAGCGAGCACGAGCGTTTTCTGACTGAGCAGGTATATCAAAAACCCGTATTCTTAACCGATTATCCGAAGGAAATCAAGGCGTTCTATATGAAACAGAACCCCGACGGTAAGACGGTGGCGGCGGCAGACTTGCTCGTGCCCGGTATCGGCGAACTCGTCGGCGGCTCGCAGAGAGAAGACGACTACGACAAGCAGGTAAACCGTATTAAAGAGCTGGGTATGAACCCCGAAGATTACTGGTGGTATCTTGATCTTCGACGCTACGGTGGACCGTCGCACAGAGGTGTTGGGCTGGGCTTTGAACGTATGGTAAGGTACCTGACGGGTATTTCGAATATCCGTGACGT
>JAFTSO010000017.1 GCA_017467265.1 Clostridia bacterium | reverse complement strand
GGCGTTCCATGAGCGCGCGATAGCAAAGATCCAAACGCTCGTCGAAAATCTTCCAGAATTTATTTTCGTCGCCACCCGAAGAAAGCGCAACGTCTACGAGGTTAATGGTTACGACCCCTTGGTTAAATCTACCGTAATATTTCGGCTTGCCGTTTTCATCCACGTAAGGCGTCAAGAAACTTCTGCAACCCATACAGGTAAAGCAATGCCCTTCCCCGTTCTTATCGACCTTGTATTCAAGCATTTTCTTCTCGGAAATATAATCGGGGACCATACGTTTTGCCGTACATTTTGCCGCAAGCTCGGTGAGATACCAATACGGCTGTTCTTCGGAAATATTGTCCGGTTCCAGCACGTAAATGAGCTTGGGGAACGCAGGTGTAATCCAAACGCCTGCCTCGTTCTTCACACCTTTGATACGCTGTTTGAGCGTTTCTTCGATAATGAGCGCAAGGTCAGCCTTTTCCTGCTCGTTGCGCGCTTCGTTCAAGTACATAAATACGGTAACGAAAGGTGCCTGACCGTTGGTCGTAAGCAGTGTGACTACCTGATACTGAATCGTTTGAATACCCCTTCTGATTTCGTCCAAAAGGCGCTTTTCTGCTACTTTATTGATGTGTTCTTCGTCGGTGATACCGATTTCCGCAAATTCTTCCGCGACTTCTCTTCTAATCTTCTTTCTACTGATGTCCACAAAAGGCGCAAGGTGAGTGAGCGAAATACTCTGACCGCCGTATTGGTTAGACGCTACCTGCGCGATGATCTGCGTAGCAATATTGCACGCCGTCGAAAAGCTGTGCGGCTTTTCAATGAGCGTACCCGAAATCACCGTGCCGTTTTGGAGCATATCTTCCAGATTGACAAGGTCACAGTTGTGCATATGTTGCGCGAAATAGTCCGCGTCGTGGAAATGGATTAAGCCCTGATCGTGTGCCGCTACGATATCATCAGGCAACAAAATACGACGGGTAAGGTCCTTGGACACTTCGCCTGCCATATAGTCACGTTGTACACTGTTCACCGTGGGGTTTTTGTTGGAGTTTTCCTGCTTAACCTCTTCGTTGTTACACTCGATCAACGTCAAAATCTGCGCGTCCGTCGTGTTTACTTTACGGACAAGCGCACGGTTATAACGGTACGTGATATATTTACGTGCCAAAGCAAAGCAAAGGCTCGCCATAAGGCGGTTTTCCACCATATCTTGGATTTCTTCGACGTGCGGAGATCTGCCAAGGTTGGCACACTCTTCTGTCACAACGTCCACTATTGCGTTCAGAGCACCTTCCGAAATACGGTCGCGTTCGTCAACTTCGCGGTTCGCTTTGTGCAAAGCCTCTGCGATTTTCTCCTTATTAAATACGACTTCCTGTCCACTTCTTTTAATGATTTTCATTTCCTTCATCTATCTACACTCCCCATACGTAAATTTATAATTTAAATACAATTTCGAACGTCTATCTCTACAATATCTTGTGCCAATTTTTTATTTTCAAACACAATATATTGTGTGTTCATCAAATTTCGTGCTTTATTATTATACCATATATTGTGGTAAAGTCAAGCACGTGAACACAAAATATGGTATAGAAAAAACTTATGGATTACTTTTGAAGAAAAAGAGAAAATCCCCCGTTTTTCGCCACAATCCGATTTTTTTCAAAAAAATAGGTATTGAAAAATACAATACCTTAACTTTTTTTAATATTTTTTACCACAAAAAACAGGTTTTTTGTACAGAAAAACGGGCGTTTTTACGCGCCCGTTTGGTTTTGTGATTTTTTTGTTTTACAACGCAGTTTTAATTCGTTTTTCAAATTCCGCGCGATCGGCAGATTGCAATACCGCATGCAACAGCTTTTCCGCACCCACCTGTTGCAAATATTTATTGATAAGCTCGTCTTGCATACGTTCTTCCGCGGAAAGCTCCCTTCTTTCCACATAGATCTGCGTTCTATCTAAAGCAGGATACAAACGTTTATACGCCATTTCTGCGCTCAAACGGATTTCGTGATTGAGTGTCGGAGCAATCTCCGCCGCAATTACGTCGTCAAAGGGATTGCCTGTGTCTGTCGTTGCCGTACCGATTATCGTGAGCGTACCCTTTCCACCGTCGCAACGTGCCGCACCGAGATATTTTTTCAAATATTGCAACGTTTTACTCTCCAAACCGCAAGGCAACGTCTTTCCACCCATTGATTCGTCGGTATCGTTAAACGCCTTGCCAAGTGCCTGAAAAGAATCAACGAATAAAACGACGTCTTTGCCACTCTCGGCAAACCGTTTCGCGCGTTTCAAAATGAAATCCGCAAGGAATACCTGCCGTTCCACTTCGTCTTCATACGTCGTATAAAGCAAGTTCTCTGCTGGCAAAAAGCGCGCAAAAGAACCTACCGTTTCCAAAGGCTGATCAATGAGGAGGGCGAAAATGTCCACGTCAGGATTCAACGCTCTTGCCGATTGCGCAAGCTCTTGCAGCAAACGCGATTTTCCCGTTTTTGGGGGCGCAATCACACAGCAACGCTGCCCTTTGCGTATCGGTGCGAGCCACTCCAAATATTTACAGCTCACAAAGTTAGCGTTCACCCCGTCGTAAATCGACAACGAGCGCGTAGGCTCGCAAGGCAATCGTTCTAATGTGTTTTCCCGACGGAAAGTCTGAATGCTTTCCCCATTAATTTCCAACACCGTCGACGCAACGAAAGCGTTTTTGCCTTGTAAGGCATCGCAAACGACCACATCGCCTTCTAACAACGCGTTTCTTTCCACGAGCTCCGCGTGCAAAACGACGTGCTCGCCATTGTCTTTCCCGTCCAGCGGCAATAGATAATATACACCTTGAATTTGCGTTAATTGCCCTTTTTTCTTCGCGAATACCGCTCCGTTTTCACGCAATTCGAAATCTGGCTCTTCAATCAAAATACGGTTTGGCGACTGCATCAACTTTTGATATTCTTCGGCAAAATGATCTTCCTTCAATTTCACCTCGAAAATCTCTTCGTAGATCATCTTAATCCGCTGCGGAATTTCAGGATCGACCGTTCCGTTCAAAACGGGTGCGCCTTTTTTGGTAAACTGCGGCTCTAATCTGCCCGAAAGCACCCCAACAATATCGTCAATCAAATCTCCCTTGTTCTTCGCAGTCGAACGATTTACCCCGATAGATCTGCCATAAGCACGTAATTTTTCGAGACTTTTCGTGCGAAGATAATGTTTGCACGCGTATTGATATGTCAATTCTTTCTTCTGATCAATCACGATTTTACTCTCTCCATATAGATAATTTGTTTTCCATCGCCTATCGTTTCCGAAGTAATTGCCGTTTCCCCCGACGGCACACGCGCAATTTCGTCTTCGTTATACAACGCCAAAAACGGCGTTGCGGCAGTAATATCGATTGTCCCGTCCATAGGCTTATAATGCATCGGGATTATCTTTTTGGGTGCAATCGCGTCCGCGTACGCCTTCGCCTCTTCAGCATCCACCGTATACGTGCCCCCCACAGGCAACAGCAAAACGTCCACGCTGCCGATTTTCTCAATAAGCTCTGCGGAGCAAGGTTCGCCCAGATCACCTAAATGGCAAACGGTGATTCCGTCAATTTTGATTTTGTAAATAATATTGCCGCCGCGAAGAGTACCCTGTTTTTCATCGTGCCAGCTATCAATGCCGACAATTTTTACATTTTTATAGCGGTATTCGCCCGTCTTTGCGATTACCGCGCCGCTTTGCACCGCTTGCACACAATTGTGATCAAAATGCCCGTGGCTGACCGTCACAACGTCCGCCCACAGTCCCTTGGGCAATTCGTACCCGACTTTTGTGTACGGATCGGTAAGAATGCACGTACCGTCTTCTGCAATCAGTTGAAAACAAGAATGCCCTAAATAACGAATTTTCATACCCTTTCCCCTTATCACGTTATTTTTTCGTCGCCAAAAGACGCAACTCCATCTTTTGCCGCTCCGCACCCAATATTAGATCATAGCACAAATGCGCCGCCACAAAATCTTCTGCGATTTTGTATTCAACCGCGAATGTCTGCGTGGAAATCTCTCCCACGTTACCGCTGATCCCGATTGTACCCTGCGTTGTTCTTCCATTTTCCAAAAACAATGAGAGTGTATAATCACCTTCCCGTACCACTTCGGCTTTTCCATCGTGCAAAGATACTTTCACATCGGCGTTTTCTTCACGATAAATAAGGTTCGCCGCGCGTGGGAATATTTCCATCTCGCCGTCGCGGCAAATTTCGTTGCCTGCGCCGTCCGTTTTTGTGGAAATCATCACTTTACAATCTTGCATCACACACTCCATTTTTTATACTTTCGACGATTTTCGACATTATTATAACAAATATTTTTCAAAAAGTAAATATCTTTTTCAATATTTTACAAAAATAATCGCGGCAAGCGATTAGTCGTTGCCGCGTTTGATCGTTTCCCGTATCAATCTTCCTTCTTTTAAGGCATCGGAAAGCGCCTGTTCATCCCCTTCGCGCAGAGCTTTGCAATACACGTTTAAGTGCTCGATCAGCCCTTCCAATTCTTCCAAAGCGTATGATTTATTGTGCATATATAATTGTGTCCAAATCTTTTCATCAACGCCTGCAATACGGGTCATATCTTGAAAACTGCCGCCTGTAAAGCCGTCGCAGCCCTTTACCTGCTCGCTTTTTACGTACGCGTTTGATACGATATGTGCGAGCTGGGAGGTAAGCGCAATCTTGCGATCGTGTTCTTCTGCGGTGCACTCCACAATCCGTCCAAAGCCCATTTTGTGAGCGTATGTTTTGAGCTCATCGACGTCTTTTTCCTTCGTTTGCGCCGCGTGTACGAGCACCAAATTTGCCTTATTAAACAAATTCGCGCTCGCAGAGCGAATACCCGACGTTTCTTTGCCTGCCATCGGATGCATACCAACGTAGCGATAGTTGCGCGGCTTTGCATACACCGCCTTTTCTATCACTTCTTTTACGCCGCAAATATCGCTGACCAGCGCGCCGTCTTTGAATTTTGCCGTGTCCAAAACGGAAATGGTCGCCGCAGGCGGAATTGCGATAAAAACAACGTCATATCCGCTCAACTCTTCCGCTCTTGCCTGAATGTATCCGTTCTTGATGGCGTACGAAACGTTCGACTCGTTCAAGTCTGTACCGTCCACCGTAAACCCTGCTTTGGTAAGCGAAGCGCAAATCGAACCACCGATAATCCCTAACCCGATAACCGCTATCTTCTTCATACTTTTTCTCTCCAAGCGATCTATTCGCTCTTATTTTACCATATTCAAACGAAAAATTCAAGCGTTCTAAAACCTAAAAACAACTCGTAATAAAAAAGACGGCGATTGAGCCGTCCATTTTACGTATTTTATTTTCTCATGCCGCCTTGGTCGTAGAGTGCCATAATCAAGCGGTGTGTTTTTAACGCCTCTTCGCCGCTGACCTCTAACCGTTCTTCGCCGCGGCAAGCGCGGTAAAACTGCTGAATTTGGCGAACGTGCTGAAAGCCCCAATAATCCTTGCCACCTTCTACGCACACAACGTTGTCTTGGTGCGCCTCTTCACTCGTCCCGTCGTTGTACGTAATATATGCGTCGTCGTAGCCAAAAACGACCTTCCCCTTTTCACAATACAGGCGAATTTCGATCGGCTCGTCACAGGCATAGTTATTCATACAATAAAAACCGTATTTTACTCCGTTTTTGTACGAAATCAGCCCTTCCGCGCTATCTTCGACGTCCACAACTTTGTGATTGCGGTTTGCCATAGAGCACGAAACACACTCCACTTCGTCATCAACCAACCAGTTGACAAGATCAATGGAGTGGATTGCCTGATCGATGATCACACCACCGCCTTCCTTGTCCCAAGTGCCTTTCCAGTCACTCTCCGCATAATAACTGTCGGGGCGCGTCCACGTCAAAACGGAGCGAACAGACAATATTTTGCCGAGCTTTCCGTTCTCGATCGCGCGTTTAACAAGCTGCGCCGAATTATTATAACGGCATTGTAAAATCACACCGTACAAAACACCCCGTTCTTTCGCGATCTTCACGGCGTTTTCCGCGCTGGCAAGATCGACGTCCATCGGCCTTTCCGAAAGCACGTGCACGCCTTTTGAAAAAGCATAAAACGCCGCTTTCGTGTGCAAATTATGCGGCAAACAGATATGCACAGCGTCCAAATCTTCATTTTCAAGCATTTTCTCGTACGACGTATAGGCTTTGCCGCCATATCTCTCCACAGCCCAAACAGCCCGATCCGCTTTCACGTCGCAACAAGCGACGAGGATCGCGTTTTTGGTACTTTTGATCGCCTCAAAATGCATAACGGAAACTCGTCCGCACCCGATCACGCCTATTCTTAAAGTTTTTACAGGGTTATCCATACTCCCTTTTCTTCCTTTGATTTCATAATCCCGTCACGTACTTTCATCAGCTCCAACGTCTGCGCGCTGTCAAACGAAGAAATCCCCGATTCAAAGAAACGCAAAACGTCTTCCATCTGCCCCCCAAAGAAATCGGACGCAATCGGCAAAAACGCACTGTCGTTCTGATCGTCGGCAACCAACACTCCAAAATCAAGATAGGACGCAGCCATACTGATCGCAAGCGTCGCTTTTCTGCCGTCTGCGTAGCAAAGCTCTGCCCACTCCTGATTGCCACGTTGTTCGTGACGTACCTTTTCAACCCCCACACCCATCGTTTTCATAACGATTTCGAGATAGTGCACGGCATAATCGGCAAGCGTCACGCCACTACCGAACACAAACACCGATTTTGCGTTGCCGTTATACGGCGCAAGCTCCGTAGCATAGCGCAACGCGGACGATGAGAAGAACTTTGCTCCCGTTTCTTCTGCCGCTTGAAAAATCGCCAGCGCAGACGCATAGCTGTCGGTGAACGTCTTATCAATGAACACGTTTTTGCCTGCTTTGAACGCTTCTTTTGCATAGCCAAGTTTCTTTTCAGCGTTATCGGGCGAAAGAACGATCAAATAATCGACCTTTTCTGCGAGCTGTGCAATCGAATTGCATTTTTCCACGCCGTATTTAGCGCAGTATTCGTCCGTCGTCATACCGCCAGCCAAATCCGTTTCTGCCCACACCGCCGCAATCGCGTAATCGGTGCCGTTTTTCTCGTTACAAGCCTTCACCGTGTTAAAAACGTGATGCGCGTGCCACTCGTCCATATAGAAATCGATCAAGCCTATCTTCTTCATTAGAATGCGATCTCCTTTTTATTCTCTGCCGATACGTACAACGCATCCAAAAGTTTCATCGTTTCTAAAACGTCGTCGATATTGTTTCTGTTGACGCTGCCGTTTTCAATCGCGTCGATAAACGCTTTGTCTTCCAAATCCCACATATTCGGAATTTCGTAATCGGGCGTAATCGTTTCCAACGTCTGCCCGTCAAAGAACTCGAATTTGCCCCAGTAGGTAAATCTTGCGCCGCCCTTATCGCCCATAAAATCGACGAACATTTCGTCTTTATCAACGTTCTGCGCCCAAGCGCCGTTGAAAGAAATGCTAGCTTTGTCCGTACGGATATGCCCTGAAATGAAATCGTCCACGTCGTTCGTGCCGTTTTCAATATCAGCTGTGTCTTCCGCCCACATACCACGATGTTTGTACGATTTCATATCTTTTGCCAGCGCTGTGTATGCGGAGCAAGAAACCGTTTTGAGCTTTGCACCGCCCAAAACGTACAAAATGATATCCAAGAAATGTACGCCCCAGTCGATCAAAACGCCACCACCCGAGTGTGCCTTTGTCGTGAACGGGCCACCAAGTCCGGGGATAGAACGGCAGGAACGGAAAGACGCGTAAACATGATAAATATCACCGAACTTCCCTTGCTGTGCCCACTCGCGCATCATTTCTACCGATTTTTGATAGCGGTTGCAAACGCCGATATCGAGAATTTTGCCCTGCTTTTTCGCCTCTGCCGCCATTTCGCAGGAAAGCGCGTAATTGACCGTGATCGGCTTTTCACAAAGCACGTGTTTACCAGCTTTCAGCGCGTCCATCGCGATGGTATAATGTGCGAAGTTGGGCGTCAATACAAACACCGCGTCCACTTCTTCGTCCGCCAAAGCCACCTTATAATCTACGATCGCGTTTTCGATCTTTGGAAATTTTTCCTTTGCGACTTCCGCTTTCTCCAAAATAATATCGCACGCGTATTTAATTCTTACGTTTTCCATCTGCGAGAGCGGAGGAAAATGCGCCATATCCGCAATTCTGCCGCAACCGATGACTGCTACCGTTACCATAAATATAATCTCCTTTATTGTTATTTTGCCTATATTATAGTGCAACCTTTCACGGTTGTCAATGTCGTGATTTTGTTAAAAATATATCTTAATTTTGTATTTTCTCTTAATTTTTTGAAAAATTGAACTAAAAATTTACCTAAATCATTGACAATAACAAAAGAAAACTCTATAATGAAAGTATGAGCGAACAAAAAACACGGTATCATTTAATCAAAAATTACGAAGAACCGCTGCCTTTTGAAAACTTTTATCTCGTACAAATCGGGAGAAGATTTTGCGAGCGCGGAGAAATCATCCCCACGCACGCACACCAAAACTGGTTTGAGCTGACAATTGTCACCAAAGGCGGCGGCACAATCGTCACTAACGGTAAGCCTACGCAAGTAAAATCGGGGGATATTTATCTCTCTTTCCCCTGCGATCTGCACGAATTGCGCGCCCCCGACGATCGTTTGGAATATGATTTCCTTGCTTTTTACAGCAAAGACGAAAGACTGGGCGCGGAACTGACTGCACTTTCACAGACGTATCTGCCCGAAGACAAGCGCGTTTTTCGCGATGAAAAAATCAATTATTTAGTCGCGAACGCGATTATAGAATTTTCCGTGGACAAACCGCACGCAAAATCGCTACTGACAGGGATTTTTCAACAGATTTTAATTTATCTTGTGCGCGATTTTAACGAACGCGCCGCGGATACCCCCGACGTTTCTTCGGCAGATGTGCTCTGCTATCAAGTAATGAACTATATCGACACGCACATCTACGAGATTATGCAATTGGAAAAGATCGCGACGATTTTTAATTATAATTATAGCTATCTTTCCGCGCTATTCAAACGCACGACAGGCAAAACAATCTCGGAATATTATAACCAACGAAGACTGGAAACGGCGAAAGCGCTAATTCGTGAGCGAAAGAAAAAAATCGGGGAAATCTCCGAGCTATTGCATTACGCATCCCCCTTTTCGTTTAGCAAAGCGTTTAAGGCTAAATACGGCGTATCCCCAAAAAACCTACAAAAAAACAGTATATGATAACGAAGAGCGCCTGCGGAAATCTGCCGCAAGCGCCCTTTTGTTTTACGTTTTTGTTTTCTGTCCGTATTTTTTCCGTGTAGCGATACCGCCGCGAATATGCCTTTCGCTTAAATTAAAATTCAGCACGCGGCGCACCTGCTCGTACAACCCTTCGTCCACATACAGCAAACGCTCCGTTACGTCCTTATGTACCGTAGATTTGCTAATAGAAAAATGTGCGGAACACGCACGGACGGTACAACCCGTCGTCACGATATATTCCGCACATTTTCTTACACGTTCTTCAATATATTCCCACAAAATCCCCGACCTCCGTAATAGATTACGAAATATATTATGTCGGTTTTTTGCGGATTATAACTGTTTTTATCCGTTTTGCCTTACCTTTTAGTCCGCTTTTTTATACGGCATCGGGATTACTTCTTTCACGCTATCTTCTGCATATCTCGGCATTTTCTTTGCACGCGCACTCTGCACCGAAATAAAGATGTCTTCGCTAGAAAGCTCGGAAACAATATTCCCTTTTTCTACAACCGCGAGCATATACGGCACAGTCACATAGCTAGCCGAAATTACGCTTGCACCTTCGCGCAAGGATACGATCATCGCACCTTTGCGATACCGTTTGGACGGCTCGATTTGCGAGGAAATCACGCGTTTGAACTTGCCTTCGTCCGTGGCGATGATAATCTCGCCTTCGCCGTTGATCTGGGACGTAAACACCACTTCGTCGCTATCACGCAACTGAATACCGCGTACGCCCGTGGCGATTCTGCCCTGCACGGGAATATCGTCCTTCGTCGCATTCAAGCAAATACCTTCCTTGGTGACCATAATAATTGTATCTTCTTCGGACGTTTCTTCTTCAACGGCAATCACTTCGTCGCCGTCGTTGAGCTTGACCGCCTGGAAGGTATCTTTACGCTGTTCATATTCCGCCCAGTCTGTCTTTTTGATCATACCTTTTTTGGTAAAGAACAGCAAATTTCCATACGGCATCCGCTCGCCGATTTCAAAGAGCGCAATCACCTTTTCGTATGCGTCTGCATCTTTGGCAAGATCGCGCAACGATACCCCGTCGTCGGTGAGTTTGCATTGCAATTTTTCTTCGGAAATATCGAGCTTGTGGCAATTGCCTGCGTCGGTAAACGCAAACACGCGCTTATCCGTCACCGTTTCCAAGAGTTTAAGCGCCACCGCTTGCGGTTTGTATCTGCCTTCCACGGGTTTGGTCAGCATATCAACGTTTTTACCCGTCAACACCTTGAACTTGCCGTCAGCGGTATAGGCAAGCGTACAACGCACGCCTTCTTTCTTTTCGTTCGACGTTGCCAGTGTGCCGTCTGCCTCTTCACGCGTAAACACGAGCTTGGATTTTCTCGGCGTAGGATATGTGTTTTTGATCTCCGTGATCTCTTCTTTGACCACCTGCAACTGCAAATCGCCGCTCTTGGAGATCGCCGTGAGCTTTTTGATGAGCTTTTTCAGCTCTTTCAGTTCTTCTTCGAGCTTGAAAATTTCGAGTTTTGTCAAACGTGCCAAACGCAAATCCAAAATCGCCTGCGCCTGCGCTTCGGAAATTTCAAACCGCGCCATACGCTGTGCTCTTGCGTCCGACGTGCTTTCCGATTTTTTGATAATCGCAATAACTTCGTCGATGTTTTGGACAGCAATGATCAAGCCTTCCAAAATATGGCAACGCTGCTGCGCCTGTTTGAGATCGAACAGCGTTCTGCGCTTTACAATCTGCTGTTGATATTTGACGTAATGGCGAATAATTTCCATCAAGCCGAGCTGTTGAGGTTTGCCGTCCGCAATTACGACCATATTGATACCGAAAGTAACTTCCAAATCGGTATATTTATATAAACATTTCAAAATCGCGTCTACGTCCGCGTCTTTCTTGATACGAATTACCGCGCGCATACCCGTTCTGTCCGATTCGTCTTGCACGTAGTCCAGCCCTGCAAGCTCGTCCTTCTTTTCTTCGCGCAGCTCCACCACTTTCTTCAAAAGCTGGGCTTTGTTTACCTGATAAGGCAATTCCGTGATAACCAAGTTGGTTTTGCCGTTGTCCGTCTTTTCAGCGGTAATTTTTGCACGGAGTGTAATTTTACCGCGCCCCGTTTTGTATGCCTGAATCAGTTCGTTGGCGATAATCAAACCGCCCGTAGGGAAATCGGGACAAGGAATATGCTCCATCATTTCTTCCAAAGAAATGGCAGGATTGTCGATATACGCCACTACGCCGTTGATAACTTCTTCCAAATTATGCGTGGGGATATTCGTCGCCAAACCGACCGCAATACCCGACGCGCCGTTGACGAGCAAGTTAGGAAAACGCCCTGGCAAAATGTCGGGCTCTTTCAAACTGTCGTCGAAGTTCAGCGAGAAACTGACCGTTTCCTTGTCGATGTCACGCAAAAGTTCGAGCGCCAAAGGTTCCATGCGCGCCTCGGTATAACGCATAGCAGCCGCAGGATCACCGTCCACCGAACCAAAGTTCCCGTGTCCGTTGACGAGCGTTTTGCCCATATTGAAATTCTGCGCCATACGCACCATCGCGTCGTACACCGAGCTGTCGCCGTGGGGATGGAATTTACCCATACAGTCCCCGACGATGCGGGCACTCTTTTTATGTGGTTTATCGGGTGTTAAGCCCATTTCATGCATCGTATAAAGAATACGTCTTTGCACGGGCTTTAAGCCGTCTTCTACGCGCGGCAAAGCACGGTCTAAAATAACGAATTCCGCATACGGCAACATAGAGGAATGTAATACTTTTTCCAGCGGTTCAACGAATAATTGACCGGTCGGCTCGATTTTTTCGGGCTCGATCTTTTTATTCTTCGCCATTATTCTTCCTCCTTATTGTCTTTCTTTTCAATCTTGTCGATAAAGGTGTCGCGCTTGTTAAAGTTTGCGTATTTTGCAAGGAATTCCTTTCTGCCTTCCACCTTGTCGCCCATCAGCGTCGTAATCATACGTTCCGCCTTCGCCGCATCCTCTACCGTCACTTGGATAAGATTACGCGTAGCAGGGTTCATTGTCGTTTCCCAAAGTTGCTCTGCGCTCATTTCACCCAGACCTTTATAGCGCTGCAACTGATACCCTTTGCCGATCTTTTCAATCTTTTCGTTCAGCTCGTTATCGTCGTAGGCGTATTCAACTTTATCGCCTTTATATACTTTGTAGAGCGGCGGCATACCGATATATACGCAGCCTGCGTTGACGAGTGGACGCATATAACGGAAGAAGAACGTCAGCAAAATACAACGGATATGCATACCGTCTTGATCTGCATCCGAAAGAATAATGACCTTATGGTAGTTGATCTTGTCCATCTTGAAATCGGGATCAATGCCTGCGCCGATCGCGCTAATCATCGTACGGATTTCTTCGTTTTCCAAAATCTGCGCCAGCTTTTTCTTCTCGACGTTGAGCGGCTTACCGCGCAAGGGCAAAATAGACTGGAATTGTCTAACGCGTGCCTGTTTTGCCGTACCGCCTGCCGAATCCCCTTCCACGATGAACATTTCGTTGAGTTCGGGTTTTCTGCCCGAGCACGCCGCAAGCTTGCCAACCAAATTCAAGCCGTCGATGCTGTTTTTAGAACGAGCGTTTTCTTTTGCCGTCTTTGCTGCGATACGGGATTTTGCTGCGCCCTGCGCCTTTTTGATAATCTCGTCCATCGTCTTTTTATAGCCGCGGACGTTTTTGAACGAGTTAAAGCCTTCAATAACGGTCGCCTCGACCGCAGGACGTGCCTCGGTGTTACCCAGCTTTGTTTTCGTCTGCCCTTCAAACTGCACGTTTGCCATTTTGATCGAAACGACAACGGTCAAACCTTCACAAAAATCGTCCCCTTGGAAATTTGGATCTTTGTCTTTGAGCATACCGTTCGAACGCGCGTATTCGTTGAGAATGCGCGTCAACCCAGAATGGAAACCCATTTCGTGATAGCCGCCTTCGGGCGTAGGAATATTATTGACAAACGAGAACATCGATTCGCGGTATTCGCCCGTATGTTGCACGGAAAACTCTACCTGAATCCCAGTCTTTTCCGTTTTATAATAAATCGGCTGTGCGTACAGCTTTTTCTTCCCCTCGTTCAAGCTCTTTACATAGTCGGAAATACCGCCGTCGTATTTGAACGCAATGCGGTACGGCTCGCTCTCCAAAGCCAGCTCGTCCAATTCGCCAAACAGCGATTGCTGCCCCATGCCCATATCGAACAGATCGCCCGTTTCCACGGTATCCGCCGTTTCTTCTATATTTTCCGTGTCTTCTTCTCTTTCGCCTTCTTCCTCTGCGCTGTCAAAGAGCATTTTCGCGCGACGTGCCTCTGCCATCGTCGTACGCTCGTCAATGAGCGTGATCTCCACGCCGCGATTCAAAAACGCGAGCTGACGAAGACGTTCTTCTACCGTTTCGAGATCGAAATTCAGCTCGGAAAATACCGAAGCGTCCGGCTTAAAACGGATCGACGTACCTTGTCTGTTGGTACGCAAGCCCGTATCTTCCAAAGGACCGTCGGGAAGTCCCGATTCCACCTTTTTCTTCCGCGCGTTATATTTGGAGTGGAAACTCATTTTATAAATATGCTTATTGCGGCAAACTTCTACGGTCAACCACTCGGAAAGAGCGTTGGTGACGGACGCGCCAACACCGTGCAAACCACCCGAATATTCGTAATTCCCCTGCCCGAATTTACCGCCTGCATGCAATTTTGTAAAAACAAGCTGAACACCCGAAACCTTTTCTTTCGG
>JAFTSO010000016.1 GCA_017467265.1 Clostridia bacterium | reverse complement strand
CGATCCGTATTCCCGTACACATGGTCTTGAACCCCTTTTGATAATCGAATTTTTCCACCGCTTTCATCAAACCCAAGTTCCCTTCTTGGATCAAATCAAGGAAGAGCATACCGCGCCCCACGTACCGCTTTGCGATGGATACGACCAGACGAAGGTTTGCCTCGGAAAGGCGCTTTTTCGCCGCCACGTCGTTCTCTGCCATACGCTTTGCCAGCTCCACTTCTTCATCAGCAGAGAGCAAAGGCACGCGGCCGATATCTTTAAGATACATCTTTACAGGGTCGTCCAAACCGATATCGGAGAGCGCCTGTTCAAACAGTTCGCGATCGCGCTGCTCTTCATCGACGAGCTGAATGCCAGCCTCGCTCAATACCCTAGACACCGTATCCATCTGCTCCGCGTCCATATCGTATTTTTCCATAATATCGCAGAACGCATTGTTAGAAATACACCCCTTCTTGCCGTAATCGTTGATAATCCCTTCGACCAGCTCGTTTAATTTTTGCTCGGTTACGTTCATCTTTTTATCCTCCGTTTATACCGAATTCCTTTTGTTTTTCTTTTTTATGTTTTGTTGAGCGCGAAATCGTTTAGCTCTTTTTGATACGGTTGCGTTTTTGTATCAATTCGCCCAGCTTTTTCGCAATCTCTCGCCGCACGCTTTCTTCCGTCGCCGCAGCGTATTCCGCATTACATTTCGCCACTTCCTCTTCCACCGCTTCCAAACGCAACGTTTTGACGCTGTCGGTGAAAAAACGCTCGGCAACCTCGCCCGTGAGCTTGTCCCCGTAGTTCAAATCCAAAATCGCGTTAAATTCGGGACAGTTCTCGTCCAACAGTTCGAACAGCTCGCTGGGACGTACCCGTTCCCCCTTCCTTTCGCAATCGGTGATATAGTTCGCCACAATGATATGCGTTGCGTCGTGCAAGGGCAGCTCCGTCACTGAGAGCGTCTTTGCATACGGCGCGGAAAAGAGCTTTGCCGCCAAAATAAAGCGGAGTGCCTTTTGCTGTTTGTCCGTGCCCGACGATACTTCCGTGATTTTCTCCTGCAACGGCGTTTCGTCCGCCTGTACCTGCTCCGTCTTCACGTTTTGCAGATCGCGTTCCAAAGCGTGGTATGTGATACCCGTTTTGTCGCGGAGCTTTTTCAGCAGCTCTTCGCGCACGCTTTCACTCTCCGCCTCTTTCACAATTTTGAGCGCCGCCGCCACGTATTTGCGCTTGTCTTCCGTACGACTTAAATCGTAATTGCGCTCCAACGCGTGCAGGCGGTAATCGATTACGGGCATCGCTTCGTCCAAACATTTTTGATATGCCGCCGCACTCTCTCTCGCAATCTCGTCGGGGTCTTTCCCGTCGGGAATAGGCACAACGCGCACGTCCAGCCCTACCTCTTTGAGAATATCCAAGCTACGCACGTCCGCTTTCTGCCCTGCAAAATCCCCGTCGTAGCTGATTAGGATTTTATCGGTGTACCTTTTGGCTAGCCGCGCCTGATCTTTGGTCAGCGCCGTACCCATCGTCGCAACGACGTTCTGAAAACCTGCCTGATACAGCGTAATCGCGTCCATCTGCCCTTCGACGAAGATGACTTCTTCGATCGGTTTTTCCCGTTTGAGCTTTTTCAAAAGATTGATGTTGTATAGCGTTTTGCTCTTATCGTAGAGAATCGTGCCCGAAGTATTTTTATATTTGCCGAATTTGACCTTTTCCAGCTTTCTGCCGCTAAACCCCACCACTTCGTCAAAGGCGTTGATGATCGGGAATACCAGCCGTTCGCCTTGCGCGTCGTACATACGGCCCTTGTCGTTGACGGACACCACGCCGCTGTCCAACAGATCTTCACGATAGTATCCTTTATCCATCAAATATTGCGGCAGGGAATTGTAATCGAGCGACGCTCCCAGCCCAAACTTCTTCACCGTCGTCGGGGACAAGCCGCGACCTGCGATATATTGCAGATACTTATCCGCGCGCTCGTCTCCGCTATACAAGCTGTTTAGATAAAACCGTGCCGTATCTTTGAGTATCTTTACCAAAACGTCGCGTTTTTTGCGTTTCTTCGCCGCCTCTTCGTTGTCGTAATCCCCCTCGGGTACGGTCATTTTTGCACGCGCCGCCAAGATACGAACCGCACCGATAAAGTCGGTACTTTCTATATCTTGCACAAAGCGCACGACGTCGCCCGAAACACCGCAGCCGAAACAATGGTAAAACTGTTCCCCTTCGTTGACGGCAAACGACGGCGTTTTTTCGTGATGGAAAGGACAGCACGCCCAGTAATTCCCACCCTTTCGATCGAGTGCAACGTAGCTGCGTAGCACTTCGACGATGTCGTTTTTCTGTTTTAACGTCCGCATAAACTCGGCGTCTATGCCTTTTACGTTGCTCACGTCACACCTCCTATTGTAAACGTTGCCGGAATAAACAAACTCTCGAATACGCCTATCGCGTACCGATCGGTCATACCCGACAGATAATCGCACACCACCGTTTCCTTTTCATCGCGCTCTAAAAGCTGCAAGTACGGGCGCGGTAATTTCTCTGCGTGCGCCATAAAATATTCGAACAACTGCGTGAGCATCCGCTCCGAGCGTTCCTGTATCGATTTGTTTGCAAGCTCGTACACGCGCTCGAACATAAACGAGCGAAGTCGGTTGGTCGCCTGCATTATTTCGTCCGACATCTTCACGTACGGCTTACCCAGCGAAGTCTTGTAAATGTCCGCAATCGCCGTATTGATACGCTCCTTCGTCGCGTTGCCGAGCAGCTCCACCGCATCGCGAGGCAAATCTTCCGCTTTCAAAATCCCCGCCCGAATCGCGTCCTCAATATCGTGATTGATATATGCGATGCGGTCGGCGAGCGACACCGCCTCTCCTTCGAGCGTGGCAGGCTTGCCCGAGCTCTTGTGATTGACGATCCCGTCGCGAACTTCCTGCGTCAAGTTCAGCCCCTTGCCGTTCTTTTCAATGACGTCCACCACGCGCAAAGATTGCTCGTTGTGCAAAAAGCCACGAGAGGAGAGTTTTGCCAGTACCCGTTCGCCCACGTGTCCGAACGGAGTATGCCCCAAATCGTGCCCAAGCGCGATTGCCTCGGCAAGATCTTCATTCAACGAGAGGGATCGAGCGAGAGAACGAGCGATCTGCGACACGTCGAGCGTATGCGTCAGACGGGTAATATAATGATCCCCTTCGGGGGCGAAGAATACCTGCGTCTTATTTTTCAGCCGCTTGAACGAGTTGCTGTAAATGATACGGTCACGATCGCGTTGAAAATCGGTACGGAAAGAACAACGAGCCTCTTCACGCGCTCTCCCCAGCGTATCTGCCGAGCGTTTTGCATACGGCGATAAAAAGGATTCTTCCTGCGCGCAGACGCGCTCTCTTACGCAAGAAAATTCTTTTCCGTTTCCGTCGTTCATAGCTCTTTCTCCCCCTTTTTGTTTTACTTTCTTACTCTTTTTAGGCATTGGCGCAATAAAGCGCGCTCTTATATTTATACCCAAAAATATATTATTATAATAATATATTCGACAAAAGTTCTTGATTTCCTTTTTTTTGCGAAAAATTTTCTAATTTTTTTATTATTTTTTTGTCTCGTTTTTTTTAGCAAAAGAGCGCCGCGGATTCTTTCCGCGGCGCTCTTTGCCAAAATACTCCGTTTTGGAGCGTTATTTTTCAATCGTTTTTTTCAAAAAGAGCATACACGTGTCGCGATGAACGCAATTCTTACGCTCTAGCGTATCGCCTTTACGCGCCCTGTTTTGCGCCGTTTGCCACTGCAACTTCACGTACAAGTTCCGCAGCCGCACTCTCACCCAACGCCGACGTTTCTGCCTGCACCTTTGCCGCGCGCTGCTGCTTTTTGAGATTACTCTTGCGTAAAATCTCTAATTTGTACGAATTATAACGCAAAATAAACAACGACGGCAGGTTCAAAAAGATATTGACGATTGCCACGGGGATCGAAATTGCCAACCAAAGGCTCATCGTCGGGAAGAACGGGATAAACCCGAGCAACAAAATCGAAAAACCGATGAACAAAATCCAAAAATGTCCCAACTCGCCATAGCACGCTTCCAGCAAGAACCGATCGAGATATTCCACGCTCTTGGGGTCTGCGATTTTGTTCTTTCTAAAACCTGTAAAATGCCCGATTTCAGGGACTTTGTCCTTCCATTTACGAATTTTCAGCTTTTCGTAAAAACTCTTCTCCTTTGCGGAAATGGTATAGACTTTGCTCTCGTGATTTGCGAACTTTTCAGGCAATAATCGGCACACGGTCGCCACCAAAGCGTCAACAACGATGACGAGCACCGCCGCAAGCGCGGTAAATCCGAGTATGTAGAAAAAGTTCGTCGAAAAGATAAAAAATAGCGACGCCGATATGATCAATACGGCTATCGTAATGATCGATAAATACAATATCATTTTGTTTCCTCCTGCGGTTGCTCCGCCTGTTCTGTCTGCTGCGGCGGCACTTCTGCCCCATCGTCAGCCTGTCCGTACACCAACGGAATCCCGTACACTTCTTCGTATTTTGCTTTGCAAAGGGCATACGCCTCGTCCTTCATTTTTTCCGAGCCTACCTTTTCACCCAGCGTTTTGTCGGGGTAGATCGGGGGCATAATATGCAGCGTAAAACGCTGAATCGGATACCCGTCCGCGCCCAAACGTTCGTCATCTGTCATCGTGATAAACATCGGCAATACGGGCACGCCTGCGCGGTACGCCATCTTAAAGCCGCCCACCTTGAACGGACGGGGTTTGCGATAATTCCACCACATACCCTGCTCGGGATAGATCAAAATCACTTCGCCGTTTTAAGCAGCGTGTTCGTCGCGGACATAAAATTGATCATCGTGCGACGGTTTCTAGACAACGGCAACGTATTACAATGACGGAAGAAAAATCCGTACAGCCCGGGGAAATTCGTATAATTCCCCTCGCGGATAATTTTGTAAAGATATTTTTTCGGCAAATATTTACGAATACAATGGAAGACCACGTAGTTGTCAAACGCGTGGAAATGGTTGCACGTGATAATCGCGCCATTTTTCATCCCTTCTTCCAGATATTCCGTACCCGTCACCCCGTCTATCACCAAAATATCCTTTTTGATGAGCTTCAAAAAATAGTGATCGGCACAGAAATTCGCAATCTTTCTGCTGATTTTGCTCGACAGCTTTTTGCACAGATAATCGACCTTATCGGGGGTAAGCTCGGGGGCTTCGGGATCGTTTTCCACGTCCTCGTCAAAACGCCCTGCTTTTTCGTATTCCCGAATTTTCGCCAGCACCTCCAAGCGGTCGGGCGCAATCTTCGTTTCGTCCATATTACACTCCTTTTCTTTCCTTATAAAACACTTTGACCGCCCGTGCGCGCACGAGCGGTTTTTTGTTGTCATTTCATTAGCAAAACGCGCCGTGATCGCGACACGTCCCATGTCCTTTTATACGTTACCGAAGCGTTTTCCGTACACCTTGAAATAGCCGTCGGGACGGGCAATTTCCTCTTCGGCAAGCGCCTTCAAGTTCTTTTCCACCAGTTTGTCGTTTTCCAAGCCGTTCATATCAAACGCGTCCTGCAAGCCCTTAATGAGATCGTAGAACTCCGTTCTCACCGCGTATTCCCAGAAATATTCCTGATAAGGAATATCGTCGTAATGCCAAGGTTTCCACGTCATCAAATAATGCACGATACGCAGATCTTCACGGGCAAGTTTATCAGGTCCGACGGGCGTTTTGTTCCACGCACGGGGCAGACGCAACACTCTGTCCTGACAAATAACGTTGAGATAATCTTCGTCTTGGATCAAACGGAATTTGTATTTTCCCAAAAGGTCGGCGAACTGTTCGTAGAAACCTTCTTCGCGGAACGCCTTCAAATTCATCAAAATCACGCCTGCGTTGAAGAAATAATCGGGATCAAGCCCATCTACCTGACGAACGTAACGTTTGTACACGTCAAAGCTGTTCACCCCTTCGCAGGGCGCACCACCCAGCAAATTGTTGCCCAAATCGTAATTGTACAGCTCGCTGATGTCCCCCATAATCACCGTATCGCAGTCGAGATACAGCGCTTTGTCATACTGCGGAAACATACTGGCAATAAACACGCGGAAATACGTCGTTGCCGTATAATAATCGCGCATATGCAGCTTATCGAGAATCGGCTTTAAGCGGTCGGTCACATCCACAAACGAGATATGCAACCCTTCCTTTTCGTTATAGCGCAATATCTTTTCCTGATAATCTTCGCGAATACCCGAGTGCAACACGTACATTTCATACTCGTATTCACGCGAAGAATTTTCCCAAAGCGATTCCAGCGTAACCGAAAGAAAAGGCAGATAATTATTATCCGTCGCAAAGAAAATGGGCACGACGCCCTTTTTCTCCTTTTTTACACCCAACCTGTTTTCTGCCGCCTTCGACGCGCCTCTATCCGAAAGCGCAGGCGTGGGAAGCTCTACGTCCGCCTCGTTCCAACCAAGTCTTTTGGGTTTGATTTGTGTCTGCGTTTGTTCCATGATCTTTTCTCCGTTTATACCGATTTTCATTTTTTGCATACAAAATTTTACGCTATATTTTCGCAAAACCTATTGTTCAAAGTTTTTCACAAGAAATTCTCGCATCAGGTTTTCAGAAAAGTGTTTCGCGCAATTTCGTCCGCCGTCGGTTTACGCTCTTATTTTATCTCATTTTTTTCCAAATTACAACATTTTTGTCCCCTTTTTTTCTCTATCACCAAAAACCGAGCTCTACCCTGCAAAACACCCACTCTACTCACAGTAGAGTGGCTCTCTATCCACGGTAGAATCCACAAAATCGCTTTGTTTTTCTGCGGCTTTCCTCGGACACGTATCGAAAATACGCCTATATTTTTGATAAAAAACAAAATCCGCGCCGACGGCTTACCGTCGGCGCGGACATTTAATTCCAACGCACTTTTTTATAACAACGTTGCTATTTTTATTTCAACAATGCTTTAGCGGAAGAATTTTCCACCGATTTTGAAGTCGCAATCGTCTAAAATATCCATCTAAAAGCCGTATGTGCACAATCGTGCACACAGAGTAGGCAGGGATATAATGATCCACAGTCAACAAAATCAACTCTCCAACAAGATCGTCACAGGCCCGTCGTTATACTGTTCAATCTTCATATCCGCACCGAACACGCCCTTTTTTACGACAACGCCATACGCTGATAATTCCTTCACCACGTATTCGTAGAGTGGCTCTGCCACTTCGGGGCGCGCCGCTGCCGTAAAGCTGGGACGGTTGCCATGCGACGTATCGCCGTACAGCGTAAACTGCGACACGAGCAGCACTTCGCCGCCCACGTCTTTCACGGACAAATTCATCTTCCCGTTTTCGTCTTCAAAGACGCGCAGACCTGCAATCTTTTTCGCGATATACGCACCGTCCTTTTCGGTATCCCCCGTCTTTACACCCAAAAATACCGTCAATCCAAACGGGATTTCGGAGATCAATTCCCCGTCCACACACAACGTCGTTTTCTTTACTCTTTGCGCCACAGCTTTCATACTTTACTCCGATAAACAAACAGCAGGACGTAATAATCCTGCTGCAAGTCTTTTTTTAGTTTCGTCAATGACCTTTCGATAAACCAGCGATGATTAAACGCGGCTCATATATTCGCCCGTTCTCGTATCGATACGGATCGTTTCGCCTTCTTCTACGAACATAGGAACTTGGATCGTAGCACCCGTTTCCACCTTCGCATTCTTCATAACGTTGGTAGCCGTGTTGCCCTTAACACCCGGTTCAGCCTCGATAACTTTGAGTTCAACAAAGTTTTCAGGTTCAACGGAGAACGCTTTGCCGTAAAGGAATTTCACCGTTACCATATCGTTTTCTTTGATATATTTCAGAGCGTCTTCTACCTGATCAAAGGTAAGATTTTCCTGATTCCACTCTTCGTCCACGAATACGTAGAATTCGCCGTCAAAGTAGGAATACGTCATCTTCTTCGTTTCTACCTGCGCCGTTTCGAGTTTCGTGGTGGGGTTGAACGTTTCGTTCGACAATACCTGACCCGTGACTACGTTCTTTAACGTACATCTAACGAACGCCGCGCCTTTGCCCGGTTTTACGTGCTGGAATTCCGTGACGGTATAAACGCCGCTCTTGTACTCGAAAGTCACGCCTTTGCGAATATCGCCTGCCAAAATCTGTGCCATAATGTTTCTCCTTATATACTATATATATTTTTTTATAATATCAAAAGCTCTTTTTGGGTTCTCCCCATAAAGCTCTTTATTTTACCGTTTTCCAGTGTCACCGTATCTTCGATACGTATGCCGTACTCCCCTGCCTGATACACACCCGGCTCGTCCGAGAATACCATATGATCGCAAAGGATTTGTTCGCCCTTGGGGCTCACCGAAGGTTTTTCGTGCACGTTCAGCCCGATCCCGTGTCCGAGCGAGTGTGTGAACAGCTCGCCGTAGCCGCTTTCTTTGAGATAGTCCCTAGCAATCGCGTCCGCTTGCTTGCCCGTCATACCCGATACTATTTTTTCCTGCGCCAAGTTATGCGCAGCCAGAACATGCGCGTATGCCTTTTTGAACGCCTCGTGCTTTCCATCGTCGCCAAACAAGAACGTCCGTGTAATATCCGAACAGTACCCGTTCACTTTGCACCCGAAATCAATCAAAATTTCGTCACCGAATTGCAGTTTCGTCGAACCCGTTTCGTGATGGGGCACAGCCGCATGCGCACCGAACGCAACGATCGTATCAAAGGACAGCCCCTGCGCGCCCAACGCACGCATTTTATATTCGAGCAGCGCCGCCACTTCCGTTTCCGTCATCCCTTCTTTAATCTCAGGCAACAGCGCGTTAAAGGCGTCTTCTGCGATCTGGCAAGCCTTCGCGATATTTTGCAGCTCCCACTCGCTTTTTACCGACATCGCCCTTTCGTAAGCGCCGTCGATGTTTTTCATTTTTACCCCCGCCTTTTCCAAAGCGAGATACTCCGAGTGCGTCGTCTGATCAAACGAAATCCCCACACTCCCGTACGCCGCAAGGCGTTTTAACAGCTCGTCCTGCTTGTACAATACGGGTGTCACGTCCGTCCCTGCAAGGAGCTTTTCCGCCGCTTCCATATACCGCATATCGGTGTACAGCGTGACGCCGTTTTCATCCACGATCGCGCAGCCGTTCTCCGGCTCTATACCCGTGAGATAACGCAGCTGATACAGACAAGAAGTATAAACCGCCTGACAATCGGACAACTGCAATACTTTTTTCCCGTTCGTGCAAACCATATTCTACCTCTTATTATATATTGTAGCAAAAAAAATCCCTTTCGTCAAGTATCCAACGATAAATCGTTGGGGTTTTTACTCTCCGAAATACATTTTTTTCATAATTTGCGCCTCTTCCACCTGTTTTCCGTCGCTTTCGCTGACGATATACGGCTCTAATTTCAGCTCTTTTAATGCCGCCGCCAGCGGCTCGAAGTTCGGCCCGTACGTTTCGTCTTCAAAGGTCAAGTGCTTGATCTCGCCTTTCGCGCCGTACATAATCTTGGAAAAATGCACGTGAAAATGCTTCATCCGATCATACCCCAGCTCGTCGAGCATATATTGCAGACGAACTTTATAATCTTCCACGGAGCGGAGCGAGCCGCGTTCTCGGGCGTTGACGTGCCCAAAATCCACGCACGGGGTATAGACGGGATCGACCTGACAAAACCGCACAATCTCTTCCACCGTACCGATCTGGGCGAGCTTGCCCATTGTTTCGGGGCAAAACATCATATCTTGTAAGCCGTTGAGATAGATATAATCGCGGAGTATTTTTAGACGTTCTACCGTGAGCGCTACCGCCTCTTCGCGGCTGGCTTTGCCCTGCGCGGCAGGGTGAAACACTACCCGTTTTCCGCCCATCTGCTTTAACACCTTCGCCGTGTCCAGCACGTAGCCGTACGATTTTGCCGCCATCTCATCGTCTGGATTGGCAAAATTGATAAAATAGGGGGCGTGTGCGGAAATCTCCACGCCTTCCTTTGCAAAAGCCGCCCCGATCGAGCGCGCCTTTTCTTCGGTCATTCGCACACCGCGGCCAAAGGAATATTCAAAACACTCCAAACCGCGCTCTTTGACAAACGCCGCCGCCTGCTCGGTATGCGTATAGCCTTCCTCATAAAAGCTCTCGCTGTTGCCGCTCGGTCCAAATTTAATCATTATTTCTCACCCTTTCCATATCCTTTGTTAGCTGTTTTTTTAATGCGTCCAAACCATCAAATTTTTGTATATCGCGCAGATATCGCACAAACCCGATTTTTAACGTTTTTCCGTACAAATCACCGTCAAAACCGTCCAAATACGTTTCCGTCAAAACGTCGCTATTATCAAAGGTCGGACGCGCGCCATAGTTGGTTATCCCCCGATACGTGTCGTTTTCAACGCAAATTCTCGTTTCATAAACACCCTTTTTAAGCGGAAATTTTCCGCTCGGATACAGGACGTTCGCCGTCGGAAAGCCCAGCGTTCTGCCGATCTGTCGATCCCTTATCACTTCGCCTAGTAAGAAGAAATTCTCCCCCAAAAGGGCGTTCGCCATCTCGATTTCACCTTTGCCGAGATATTCCTTCACCGTTTTACTGCTCACCTTTTCGCCGTGCTTTTCCACGAGTGGCAGGACTTCAACGCGTACCGTGTCCGTACCTTTTAACGTTTTTGCATTACCTTGCGCGCCTGCGCCAAAGCGAAAATCTTCGCCACACACGAATATACGCGGAGAAAATTCCGCCTGCAAGAGCCGTAAAAATTCGTCCGCAGACAAATCTTTGATCTCCGCAAACGGTAGCTCGAATACAAAATCCGCGCCGTTTTCTCTAAAAATCAACTCGCGTTCAGAAAAGGTAAACAAGCTCTCGTCCCCTTTTCCGCCCACAATGGTCATCACGCCGACGGGCAAACCACTCTCTTTTGCACGCGAAAGGAGTTGACGGTGTCCCAAATGCAACCCGTCAAAACCTCCAAGGAGCATCGCTACCCCCTGCCACGTATCCTGTTTATCCGTCAGCCAAACCGTCTTTAACATAATTTCGTCTTTGCCTTTGCCAACCCGTTCAATACTTCGCCAATCCCGTAAAAACTGCCGTCTTTATAAATTTTGTACAAGCCGTCCACTTCTTCCACCGCGATACGCTGCCCGTTGTACAGCCTTTCCGCCTGCTTGTTATCAAGCGACAAAACGTCAAAGGGCAGAACACTCTCCGTCGGGATCAAATACCGCTCTAATTCTTCTATCGGCGGATCTTTTTCGAGCAACGAAAACGGAATAGCCTTTTCCAACGTGAACACACCGCTTTGCGTACGGAGCAAGGAGCTCATCACCGCTTTCGTACCCAGCGCCGCCGCGATATCACGTCCCAAAGAACGGATATACGTGCCGCCGCCGCAAACGATTTTGACGCGGTACGTATTCTCCTTATCTTCGCTTTTCCCCAAAAGGTCCATACCGTAAATGTGCACTTTTTTCGCCGCCAGCTCAAACTCCACGCCTGCACGGGCAAGCTCATAACCGCGCTTTCCGTTCACATTCTTCGCGCTGTACTTAGGCGGCACCTGCATAATATCCCCGAAAAAAGTTGGCAAAACCTGTTTGATTTCCTGTTCGTCGGGGATACGCCCCCCCTCGATCAACGTTCCCGTACAATCGAGCGTGTCCGAATCCATACCGAACGTAAACTCTGCAACGTACTCCTTTTTCTTGTCCAGAAAATAATCGAACAAGCGCGCGGCATTACCCACCCCGACGGGCAGTACACCGCTCGCCAAAGGATCGAGCGTTCCCATATGCCCACAGGGTACGCCCGTCAGCCATTTCAGCTTGTTGACAACCGCCGAAGATACGATCCCCGACGGTTTGTCCACGTTAAAAAATCCGAATTTTGTGATTTTGCCTTCTCGTTTCACGGAATACTCCCGTTTTGTTTTTTATCGAAGTTCAATCCCCAGCTTGAATTTCAAATTGCCGAGAATTTTCTTCACGTACCCGTCCAACGTTTCGGGCGTGAACGCCTTTTCCACGTTGTTGTCGGGCGTGAACGTCAAAGTGAACGCCATGCTCTTCTTGCCAGCAGGCACTTGACCGCCGCGATATACGTCAAAGAGCTTTGCCGCCGTCACGTATTTACACGAGTGCATCAGCACTTCTTCGATCTCCGCACACGTCAGTTTCTCGTCCGCGATCAATGCAAGATCGCGCTTTACCGCAGGGAATTTCGGAAGATTCGTATAACGCACGCCGTCGTCCATCTGCTCCGCAATCGCCGCTATATCCAGCTCACCAAGATAAACTTTTTTATCCAAACCAAGCGAAAGGGCGATAGACGGGTCGAGTTCACCGATCGAGCCGACCGTTGCTCCGTCCAAAATCACGTTCGCCGAAACACCAGGATGCAGATACGGTTTTTCCGCTCTTTCATACGTGAAAGAGAGATGGAATACTTCCGCGATGCGCTCGATCGCGCCTTTCATATCAAAGAAATCGTTCTTGCCACCCCAAATTCCCAAGACAATATGTTTGCGTTCTTCGGGTTGCTCGCTTGCCGCCGTATTGTGGGGCACGTACACGTTCGCAACTTCAAATTCTCTGCCTTCGTCGTTGCCGCGACGGATGTTCCGCACGGCGTTGCCGAGCATAGACGGCGCAAGGAACGTACGCATAATCGAGAGTTCTTCGCTGATCGGGTTGAGAATGCGCACCGCGTTGCGCTCTGCCGCGTCCGCGGACAATTTCATCAAATCAAGATCTTTGGGCGAATAGAACGAATAGTTATACGCCTCAAAAAAGCCCTGCGTGCGCAAAACGTTCTTCAAATGCAATTCCTTTTTCTGTTCGTCGGTAAGACCGCCGCCCGTCACTTTCGCGCTATCCAAGAACGTGGGCTGAATATGTTCATACCCGTACATACGGATAATTTCTTCCGCCAGATCGGGATACCCGTCCACGTCGTCGCGATACCCCGGAATCACCACCGTCAGCGTATCGCCGTCAATGACGGGTGCAAAGTTCAATCTCGTCAAGATGGACACGATCTCGTCGTTCGGCACTTCGATACCCAAAAGCGCGTTTATTTTCGACACGCTCGCGGTCATTTTACGCGGTTCGAGCGATACCGCACACACGTCTTCGCGCAGCTCCGTCACCACGCCGCAACCAAGCTCTTCAATCAAATGCAAAGCTCTGTCCATACCGAGCGCGTTGGTGTACGCATCCACGCCCTTTTCAAAACGCGCCGACGAATCGGACGATTGACCAAGCGCACGGGACGTCTTTCTCACGTTGTCGCGCGCAAATTTTGCCGATTCGAAGAACACGTTTTTAGTCGTGTTCTTGATTTCGCTGTTCAAGCCGCCCATAATGCCAGCGAGCGCTACGGGTTTTTTACCGTCGCAGATCACAAGATTGTCCGTCGTGAGCGTAAATTCCTTTTCGTCGAGCGTGACAATCTTTTCGCCCTGCACCGCGCGGCGCACAATGATCGTTCTGTCCCCGATGTCGTCTGCATCAAACGCATGCATAGGTTGCCCCATTTCGAGCAATACAAAATTCGTAATATCGACGATGGGCGAAATGGAACGAATCCCCGACACCGCCAAACGTTTGCGCATCCAAGCAGGCGAAACGCCGCCCGTCACGTTCTCAACGTAATGCCCTACGTCGCGAGGACAAAGATCGGGCGATTGCACTTTCACCGCAACGGGCACAGCGCTCGTCTTGTGTACTGTATAGGAAAAATCGGGCGCTTTGAAAGGTTTATTCAATACCGCCGCAACTTCGCGCGCAATGCCCAAAATGCATTGACAGTCGGGGCGGTTCGCCGTAATGGAAATATCGAAAATCCAGTCGTCCAAGCCGACAATTTTCTTAATATCCTCGCCCACGGGCACGTCCTTTGCCAAATCAAGCAACCCATTCACTTCCGCGCCAGGATAGAAATCGTCGTTGATACCCAGCTCTTCACCCGAGCAAAGCATACCGAACGATTCTACGCCACGAAGTTTGCCTTTTTTGATCTTTTTAATCCCGTCGGGATTCTTTTCAAGCATCGCAGGATTACTCTCCACCACCGTCGAATTATCCAGCGCGCAGGGCGTTTTCATACCCACGTACACGTTGGGTGCGCCCGTGACAATCTGTAAATCTCTGCCGTATTCTTCCCCACAATCCACCACGCAGATCTGCATATGATCGCTGTCGGGGTGGGGCGTGAGCGCCTTGACTTCGCCAACCACAACGCGATTGATCTTCTCGCCAAGGTAGCTGAGTTCTTCTACTTCAAATCCGCACGAAAAGAGCTTTTCTGCGAGCTCCTGTGCGCTAACGTCTATATCTACGTAATCTTTTAACCAACTGAAAGGTGCTTTCATTTTTTGTTTTTCTCCTTACTTTATACGCCCGTTTTAATCCTCAAACTGCTCCAAGAACCGCGTATCGTTCTCAAACAACGTCTTGATGTTGTTGATGCCATATTTCAGCATTGCGATACGCTCGATACCCATACCGAACGCAAAACCCGTGTATTCGTCGGGATCGACGTTGCAATTTTCGAGCACACGGCGATTGACCATACCTGCGCCGAGCACTTCGATCCAGCCCGTACCCTTACACAGACGGCAGCCCTTGCCGCCACACTCCGAACAGCTCAAATCGACTTCTACGCTCGGTTCGGTGAACGGGAAATAGGACGGGCGCAAGCGCACCTTCGTGGACGAAGTGAACATTTTGCGCGCAAACTCCGCCAGCATACCTTGCAAATCGCAAAGGGTGATG
>JAFTSO010000015.1 GCA_017467265.1 Clostridia bacterium | reverse complement strand
GCCGTCTTGCTCGAATTCGAGCCAAGCGCCGCGGCTGGGTTGTACTGCCGTTTTAAACAGCTCTTTACCCGCCTTGTCCTTCTCCGACGAATTGTATACGCCGGGCGAACGAACGAGCTGGGAAACGATAACGCGTTCCGCGCCGTTGATAATGAACGCGCCGTTTTCCGTCATTTTGGGCAATTCGCCCATAAATACTTCCTGATCCAAAACTTCGTTCTTGACTTTGTTGACAAGACGAACTTTGACGCGGAGCGGAAGGGCGTAGTTCGCGTCTCTTGCACGACATTCTTTTTCGTCGTACTTGGGTTTATCGCCAAATCTGTGCTCTAAGAAATAGAGCTCGAAACGGTCGGAGTAGTCGGTGATCGGGGAAAAGTCCTCGAACACTTCGCTAATACCCTCTTCGATAAAGGCATTGTAGCTGTCCTTCTGGATCTCAACGAGATCGGGAATATCGATCACTTCGTTGATATTACCGAATTTTCTTCTTTCGGTTTTGCCGTACTTGGTTACAGGTAAATCCATTTTGTGATTTTGTCTCCTTAATTTTTTTCAGGCGATCTACCGAGTATATCTTTTCATCGATAAAAATCGAAAATTTTGTCTTGTTTAGAAAATTTTGTATCGCTACGCTTTACTTTTTCCTTTCTTTGCGGTATAATAATATATAAGGAAAGGCTTTTTACCGCTTTTCGGTGCGTTTTTTAGGGAATTTTTAAGATTTTTCCCGTCAAAAATTTACCGCCGAGCGACATTACGCCATAATAGCATAATGATACATTATCTAATTATATCCCCCCGTGAAAAACTTGTCAAGCGTTTTTCACCCTTCCTTTCCAAAATTTTGAAAAATATTTGTTCCAAACGGGCATTTTTTTAGGAGTTTTTTATGCGTATCGACAAATTTTTGAAAGTTTCGCGGATTTTGAAACGGCGCACCGTGGCGCAAGAGGCGTGCTCGGAAGAAAAAGTGCTGATCAACGGCAAAGCCGCAAAGCCGTCCACCGCCGTTAAGATCGGCGACGTCGTCGAAGTTCTCTACTCGTCGGGCGTGTTAAAATTCCGCATTTTGAATATCAAAGAAACGGTAAAAAAGGACGAGGCGGCGTCCTTGTATGAGGTGATCGTATGAGTAAACAAACGGTATGCGCGATCGTTTGCGCGGCAGGCAAGGGAACACGGACAGGCTTTGCAAAGAATAAGTTGCTCGTCCCCTTTCAGGGCGCGACGGCGCTGGAAAAGACGCTGTCTGCGTTTGATTTTGCTACAATCGACGAGATCGTGGTGACTGCGGCGCAGGAAGATTTCGACGAGATCGTGCGGATCTGTGCAAAATACCCCACCGCAAAGGCGGTGCTGGGCGGCGACGATCGCTCGCACTCAGTCTATAACGCTCTGCAAGCGACGAGCGCCGATATCGTGCTCATCCACGACGGCGCACGCCCGTATATCACACGCAGGCTCATTGAAGGCTGCATCGAGAGCGTGAAAACGAACGGCAGCGGTATCTGTGCAATCGCGTGCAGGGATACGGTGGCCGTTGTCAAAAACGGCAAAATCGTGCGCGTGCCCGAGCGCGATACGCTCTGCCAAATCCAAACGCCGCAGGGCTTTTTCCGCGAAAATATTCTCTGCGCGTACGAGCGTGCTTTTGAAATGGACGACGGTGTTGTTTATACAGACGATTCGTCGGTATTCGCGCGCTTTTGCGGCGCACCCCGTCTTTGCGACGGCAGCCCCGAAAATAAGAAATTGACCTATGCGGCAGATTTTGAAGAGGGCGCGGCACGCTGCGGATTTGGCATCGACACCCACGCGTTCGGCAAGTTGCAGGACTATATCGTGCTGGGCGGTGCAAAAATCCCGTCCAAGAGCGGACTGATCGCGCATAGCGACGGGGACGTGCTGGCGCACGCCGTAATGGACGCGCTACTTTCCGCGGCAGGTTTGAAAGACATCGGACATTATTTCCCCGACACCGATCCGCGCTGGTCGGGCGCGAACTCGATGGAGCTGCTTGCACAGGTGGTCGCGATCGTGGCGGAGCAGGGCTACGCCGTGAAAAATCTCTCCGTCGCTATCCAAGCGGAAAAACCCCGTTTGGCAAATTATATCGACGAGATAAAACGTAACCTCGCCGCGACGCTCGGCGTGGACGAAAGCGCGGTAGGCGTGGCGGCAGGCACGAACGAGGGCTTGGGCTACGTCGGCGAAGGCAAGGGCATCACGGTCAACGCGTACGCCCTGTTAAGGAGCAAATAACGTATGGCAACCAAAGCAAAATCCCCCACCAGTCAATTCGTCTGCTCGGCGTGCGGCTACGTCGCACCAAAATGGCTGGGCAGATGCCCCGACTGCGGTGAATTTAATACAATGCAAGAAGAGCTCGTGCGTGTAGCAGAGCCCACGAAAACGGAAAACCGTAGGGGCGTGTCCGCGATGAAGACGCGCGCTCTGCCCTTATCCAAGATCGGCTATGAAAAATTCGACCGCGTTAAGAGCGGTATTGCGGAATTTGACACCGTGCTGGGCGGCGGCATTGTCCCCGGCTCGCTGGTGCTACTGGGCGGCGACCCCGGCATCGGGAAATCCACCCTGCTCACGCAGGTTTCGGCGCATTTGGTGCAGTCGCAGACCGCGCCCACGCTGTACGTTTCCGCTGAAGAAAGCTGTTCGCAGGTCAAAATGCGTTGCGAACGTTTAGGCTTGAACTCAGACAATCTTCTGCTCTTAAACGAAACGTGTTTGGAAGATATTGAAGATAACTTAGGCGAGAGCAAATTCGTCGTCATTGACTCGATACAGGCGGTATATACCGAAACGATGTCGTCGGCGGCAGGCTCGGTGGGACAGGTGCGCGAGTGCGCCGCAAAGTTGATGCGGATTGCAAAATCACAGAATATCACGTTCTTTATCATCGGGCACGTGACGAAAGAAGGCGCACTGGCTGGCCCGAAAGTGCTGGAACATATTATGGACACGGTGCTGTATTTTGAAGGGCAGCAGGAAGACAATTATAAACTGCTCCGTGCGGTGAAGAACCGTTTTGGCTCGGCGCAGGAAGTAGGTGTTTTCGAGATGACGGACGCAGGCGTGAAGAGCGTACGCGATTATGCCGAGCTGTTTCTTTCCGAAACGCGCGGTGTAGCGGCAGGCTCGGCAGTCACACCGTCCGAGAGCGGCAACCGCTGTATGAACGTCGAAATCCAAACGCTGATTTCCAAAACCCCCTACGGACAACCGCGCCGTATGAGCCTTGGCGTGGATTATAACAAGCTGGTAGTGCTCATCGCCGTGCTGGAAAAGCGTTGCGCAATCCCCTTTTATAACGCGGACGTGTATATCAACGCGATGGGCGGTATCCGATTAAACGAGCCGTCCGTCGATCTTGCCATCTGCGCGGCGCTCGCGTCCGCGGCAACCGACGTGCCCATCGATAAATACACCGCCCTGTTCGGCGAAGTGGGCTTGACGGGTGAAATTCGCCCCGTCACGTATGCCGACAAACGGGTGAACGAGTGCATTAAAACGGGTTTCAAACGCGTGATACTCCCTGCCAAAAATATGAAAGCGTGCGAAAAATATAAAGGCAAAATCGAGTTAGTGCCCGTGCGCTACGTCGGACAAATGATCAAGGAATTGCAGCTGCGCGGTACGCAAAATTCTCCGCAAAACTAACGCTCTGCAAACCTATAATAACGTGATAAAACGCCCCTTGGATCACTCCAAGGGGCGTTTCGTTTTGTGTTGTTCTAATCGGAACTTTTACGCGTTAATCGCCGCCATTTTTTGCAGGTACAGCTGCATATTCTTCGCGTAGCCAAAATAGTTCTGCTTGTAGATATAATCGCAATGTTTGATCTTTTCCACCAGCTCGACCGCGGTCGCTTTATACGTTGCCAAATCGGCGTCGGGGTGCTGGTACAGCAGGTTGTTCACACTCCTGCCTACGATACCGCTCGCGATGAACGTGTCGTACGCACGGGAGTAGAGCACAGATTCTTTGGCATTAAACGCCGACGTGCCGTAATAGAGATTTTCGTAATAATGAATACCGAGCAGATCAAGTATCGTCGAGCAAATATCCGCCGTGCAGGTGAATTTTTCAATCGTCATATCCGCACCGCCGCCGTTTTCCGCCTTCGCCACTTCCGCCGTCAGTTTTTTATCGTACACCATAAACGGTACGTTGTACAGATCGGTGTACCGCTTATCCGTTTCGTAATCGTAAATATCCTTTACGTATTTGCTCAACGAGTGATAATAGGCGTTATGGTCGCCAAACACCACAATCGTGGTGTTATCCAGCAAGCTGTCGTTAGGATCTGCCGTACGTTCGTCGGGACGGGACGCAAGCTCCGTCATCATCTTCGTCATCGCCGCCTCAAACTCCATCGCCGCCGTCATATAATGATACAAAATATCATCCTTCATATCCTCGTCGTCAGGGTTCGGCATGCGGTCGCCGAGCACGGCGCGCAGCTGCTGATCCCAAACGTCGAGATTGTTGCGATCGTAATAGATGCCATGCATCGTGATCGTCGTGATATACGTGTAGAAACGCTTGTCCGTAGGGAACATTTCGTTCTTGCAAACTTCGACCATTTCAGAGTCCAAATTACGTTCACCGCGTTTCATATGGTTGGTGAACGCGATCTTGTCCGTCAGACCTTTGTTATAATCGTCCTGCGCTTTGCGTGCCATATCGTACATATCGGTAAGACTCTCGAACCCAAACGCGCGATGCACGTCGTCGCGATTGTAGAACGTCTTAAACCCGTTGTGGAAAGAACGGCATTGTACGTTGTCCCCTTCCATCGACTGCAAAATGTTAGAGATCGTCAGCGGCATCGTGTTATCGTAATAATCGTAATTGATATACGCCGTCGTAGGATAGCTGCCCATAATGCTGAGTGTCTCGGAAATGTCCGTCTTTTCACGTGAGTGGAAATTCGTCATTTTCACGCTGTCGTTCATAAACGAAGTCAGCGTAGGGAAGAGCTGTGCCATTTCCGCATCCGTCAGCTTGAGCGCGCGCGGATATTTCGTTTCGTCCGCCATAAACGAGAACCACTCCAACGTTTCCGCCAACACCGTGATCACATTATTGCCCTTGGACACGCCGAAATACTTACTCTCGTCCGCCACCTTGGCGTAGATGAATTTTTCAATATCTTCGTCCGCCATCGCACTCTTGTCGGGGAACATCGCGCCCACGAACTCGCCGAGCAAGTTGCCCGTGACCCCGTATGCGGAATACGAGCTCTTCGTCGTGCCGTTGATCATCTCTTCATAGCGGTTGACGTTGCGCGGATAATAGCAGAAGAAAGACGTGAAAATGGTCGCCACGCCCACCGCCGACGCGCCGAGTTTGATGAACACAGAGCGCTTGTCCGCGCGGAATTTCGGGCGGTCCTTCGTACCGCGCAAACCTACCACTACGTACAAAATACAAAGGGTGATACCGACGAAGAATACGCCGAAACGGATAGGAATATTTTCCAGCGTACCGAACGCGTCGTTCTTCAAATTCAGCATTTCGTATTCGAAATATTGCTCGGTCAAATCGAAAATGACCAAGAATACCAGCTGGAACGCAAACTGCACGACGAGCAGGACGGAGAATACCGTCACCTGCACTCTGCGCGAAGGAATGAGCAATACCAACCCCGAAAGGAACGCCATCAATCCCCACGAAAGGAAGGGACGTGTCATAAACGGGTTGCCTTCCAAAAAGAAGATCGTCGCCATCTCCATCAACGCACTACACAGCAAAAACAGGAGAAAATAGCGATTTTCCTTTGCCCAGTGCCAGATCGCCGCGAAAAATTTGTTTTGTTTTTTGTTTTCAGCGTTATGCATTTTTCGCTCCCCCTTTTAGAAAATATAGATAAACAAAATGATCAGGTAAAACTTCCCGTCACTCTTCTTCGTCAGCGCATACAGCAAAGGGAAGAGAGCGTAGAAGAGCACGTACGTCAGCGCGTATTTGCTCTCGGACGAGAAAATGTCATAGATCCCGAACACGAAGAGAACGAGCGTTGCCCACAGCCAAATCCAAAACGTCCGCCACGCTTTGTTCTCCATCACGCCGAACACCGCTTCGCCCATACCCAGCGCCGCCTTTAAGATCATAATAATCCAAAGACATTTCGCCAACGCCATAATGATCGGACCGATGTTATTGATATAATCGTACGCCGACGTCACCTTTTGCGCCATATCGTAGAAGGGCTTTACTTCCAGCCCGATCTGCACGCCGACCACCACCAAGCAACCGATGATGATTGCGACGATCGCCAACAGATTTTTCAGGGGCAAAACGGAGATTTCCTTTCTCTCCTTTTTCTCCCCTTTCGCGCGTTTTTCAATACCTGCCTTTTTCGCCGCGCTCCGCTTGATAATCCGCTCGATCAGCACGATCAAACCGATCTCGATCAGCCACAGCAACGTAAGCACGAGTTTCACAAAAAACGGCGTGAGCTGATTGTACGAGATCTGGATAAACCAAGGCGACGTCATCTTTGCAAAATACGGCGTGATGAGAATCAGCACCATATACAAGACGAACCGCCCTACGTTAACCAACAGTTTTTTTCCGTCGAAAGCCGAATAATTCATAATCGTTCCCTTTTGTTGATATACTTCCCCTTTTTTACTTGCGCTTTTTAGCGTGCAAAAAAGACTCTTTCGCAAAATCTGCCTTTTACATTATATATGATTTTTTTCTTTTTTTCAAGTACTAAACAAGGGTAAACGCAAAAAAATCTGCCCGATTTTGTCACCTTTTTCTATTACGCGCGAAATCGTTTGCTTTTTTATAAAAAAGCACGCAAGAAAAACAGCCCCGTGATAGGGCTGTCTTGTCCGTATAGCATTTTTTGATTAGAGCAGCGTTGCGATGAGTTCGTCGCGCTCCGTTGCCGAAAGGTAGACAGGCGGTACGTCCAGCATCGTCTTGCAACCGTACTCCCCTTTTGCGTGGAAACGGCATACCGCGCGCGCACAAGCCGCCAACACCGACGCCGTAAATTCGGGGTTAGAACCGAGCTTTAAGGAAAATTCCACAACGTGTTCGTTTTGTTTCTGCACACCCGTAAAACCGTTGCGGATCACCGCGCCGCCGTGGGGCAGACCGCTGTGGTTTGCCTGCATCTCTGCCGCGGAGATAAAATGCACGGTGGTATGATAGTCGGCAAAATAGTTGGGCATCGTCTTGATTTCCCGTTCGATACGCTCGAGATCCGCGCCGTCCTTTGCCACGACGAAACACTCCCTTTCGTGCTTTTGCGCCGTCGTCAAATCGGGCGTAGCCCCACCACGTACCGCGTTCAACGCGTCGGGCATCGGGATCGTATAAGAACGCGCGTCCGCCACGCCGTCGATACGGCGAACTGCATCGGAGTGCCCTTGGCTAACCCCTTTCCCCCAAAACGTATAATCTTTCCCGTCGGGCAAAATGGAGCACGCGTACGAGCGCGCGATCGAGAACATTCCGGGATCCCAACCTGCGGAAACGATCGCTGTCTTTTTCGCGCGTTCTGCCGCCGCCTGCACCGCCGCTACGTGCTGCGGTATCTTTGCGTGCGTATCAAAGCTATCGACCACGTTAAAATACTGCGCAAGATAGGGCGTTTGCTTGGGCAAGTCCGTCGCGCTGCCGCCGCAGATGATCATTACGTCGATTTTGTCCTGCATTTTCAGGGCGTCGTCCGCTGCAAAAACGGGCACACCCGTCAGCGTTTTCACCGTTTCGGGCGCACGGCGCGTAAACACACCCACCGCCGTCATATCGGGGTTTTGTGCGACTGCCAGCTCGACGCCGCGACCAAGATTTCCATATCCGTAAATGCCGATCTTGATAGACATTTTCTTTATACCTCAAAAAAAGTGGCTTAGAACGCAAAAAATCGCTTTCCGATACTTATTATACCATATACGCGTATGATTTTCAAGCGCTCACGCAAAAAAAATAAGCGGTATTTTTTAGGATTTTTTATACAAAGCATAAAAAATACTTATGGGAAACACAAAAAAAATTTTTCATCGCTATTGACAATCGGGCAAAAAAGGGGTATTATATAAGAGAACGAAGTACTTGGGTGCGAACGCACCGATAAGGAGGTAAATTTATGTATTGTAGAGAATGCGGAGAAAAAACGACGTTGCGCTTTTGTGAAAACGAGGGGCTGATCCCCTATTGCGAGAAATGTCAGGCGTATATGTTCCCCCACTTCCCCATCGCCGTATCGATGGTGGTGACCAACCGTGCGCAGGACAAAATCCTGCTGGCTCGGCACGTTAACGACGAAGATTTTATCCTGTTTGCAGGGTATATCAAAAAGGGTGAGAACGCTGAAAAAACAATCCCCCGCGAAATCAAGGAAGAGCTGGGCTTGGACGTGGTGAAGGCGAAATATATGTCGTCGCGCTACCACGCAAAAAAAGAAGTACTGATGCTGAACTTTATCGTTGTGGTGGAAGACAAAGCGTTGAAGATCGCCGAGAACGAGATCGCAGAGGCACGTTGGTGCGCGCCCGAAGAGGCTGTACAGCTCATCCGCAAGGGCACGACGGCGGAATTTTTCTTAAACAACGCCGTACGCGAACTGAAAAAGAAAATCTAACGAACGCGAAAAATTCCGTAAAGCCGCCCTTTTGCAAAAGTGCGGCTTTTTATATAATAAAAAAATCCGTTTAAGCGGCGGATATTTTTCGTTTTACCGTTGACTTTTGCAATCTGTTTGTGGTACAATAATTAGGATAGAGTTCAGCGAGATCACAAAGGAGAAATTTTATGAACAAAATCGGGTTTGACAACAAGCAATATCTGTCTTTGCAGTCCGAAAAAATTCAGGAACGCATCGATTCGTTCGGCGGCAAGCTGTATTTGGAATTCGGCGGAAAGTTGTTCGACGATTATCACGCGTCCCGTGTTCTGCCCGGTTTTGAGCCCGACAGTAAGATCAAAATGCTGTTAAAACTCCGCTCCATCGCCGAAATTTTGGTGGTGATCAGCGCGAACGATATTGTGAAAAACAAGTACCGCAGCGACCTTGGTATCACGTACGACGCGGACGTTATCCGTCTTATTGATATTTTCAAGAGCAAAGGTCTGTTCGTCGGCAGCGTGGTAATGACGATGTATCAGCCCCAACCTGCCGTGGACGGATTTATCAAGCGGCTGAACAATCTCGGTATTCCCGTGTATAAACATTACGCCATTGAGGGGTATCCGCACGACGTTGCGAAGATCGTCAGCGACGAAGGCTATGGCAAGAACGAATACGTGCCCACCTCCCGTCGGCTTGTCGTCGTCACCGCTCCCGGTCCCGGCAGCGGCAAAATGGCGACCTGCCTTTCCCAGCTCTACCACGAAAATCAACGCGGCGTGAAAGCAGGATATGCAAAGTTTGAAACGTTCCCGATTTGGAGCATTCCCCTTTCGCACCCCGTCAACGTGGCGTACGAAGCGGCAACCGCCGATCTCAACGACGTGAATATGATCGACCCGTATCATCTCGACGCATACGGCACGATGGCGGTCAATTACAACCGCGACGTGGAAATCTTCCCCGTCGTTTCGGCTATGCTCCAAAAAATCTTGGGGTACTCCCCCTACAAATCGCCCACGGATATGGGCGTGAATATGGCAGGCTTTTGCATTGTGGACGACGAGGCTTGCCGCGAAGCGTCTAAAAATGAAATTATCCGCCGTTATTTCGCCGCGCTCTGCGACGCCAAAAAAGGCAGAATCGCCAAGGACGTGGTGGCAAAGCTCGAGCTCTTGATGAGCAAATCGGGCATCTCTGTGGACGATCGCAAGGCGGTAGCGCCTGCGCTAGCAAAAGCGGAGCTGACGGGATCGCCTGCCGTTGCCATCGAACTCAACGACGGACGTATCGTCACGGGCAAGACGGGCGAACTTCTGGGCGCGTCAGCGGCGGCAATGCTCAACGCGTTAAAGATGCTGGGCGGTATCCCCGACGAGATCGAGCTGATTTCCCCCACCATTATCGAGCCGATCCAACGGCTGAAAGTGCGGCATATGGGCTCGGTCAACCCCCGTCTGCATACAGACGAAGTGCTGATGGCACTCTCCATCTGCGCGGTCAACGATCCGAAAGCGAAAAAGGCGGTGGCACAGCTGGACAAGCTGAAAAATTGCGAAGTCCACTCCACGGTAATGTTGGCGCACGTAGATGAACGCACCTTCAAATCTTTGGGCTTACATCTCACCTGCGAACCCCAACGCCAAGTGATCGTTAGCGAACAGGTATAAAACATACCCCCATATACGTATCCAAACGAATTAAAAAAACAGCAGTAAAAAACCGAGCGATCACCGCTCGGTTTTTTGTTATCGTTTAGAGATCGAGTTTCATATCCCCGTCCTTGATCCAGCCTTTCTTCCGCATAAATTCCGAAATCGCAAAATTGAGAATTGCAGGCAGAACGAACATCAGCAAGATAATACCGACGTACCCCAGCGCGCCGCTGGTATATTCGAACAGATCAAATACACCGACCAAGCCGCTCGTGCCCATACCGCCGCCCGACGCGCCACAATGGAGCTGGAACACGCACGTTGCCAGCGGTCCGCAGATCGCGCTCGATATGATCATCGGCAGCATAATGACGGGCTTTTTCATAATATTCGGGATCTGCAACATACTCGTCCCGATCCCCTGCGAAATCAAACCGCCGACCTTATTTTCACGGAAACTCGCCACGGCGAACCCGATCATATGGCAGGCGCACCCTACCGTTGCCGCGCCGCCGGCACGCAGCATTGCCTCCGACGTATTCCCCAGCGCAAACGACAGCCAAATCGCCGCCGACGACGTGGGCATCGTCAACAAAATCCCCATCGCCACCGCGATCACGATCCCCATCACGAACGGCGTGATTGCCGTCGCCTTTTCAATCCCTTTGCCGAGCAGATCGACCAGCTCGATAAACGGATATGCGGCGAACACGCCGCCGAGCGAAATCGTCAACGCCCCAAGGGGTACGAGCAGAATATCCAGCTTCGTCTTGCCTGCATACAGCCCGACAATTTCCACGACGAGCATCGTCACCACGTACGCACCGATGGGATTCCCCGGCGCGCCCAGCGCGATAGCCGTAAACGGCGCTGCGTTCACCATCAGCTTATCCGAGAACGCCCCCACCATACCAGCAACCGCCGCCGAAAAGGTCAGCAGCTTATGTTTGCCGAGCGCGTGCGCTATACCCACGCCGATCCCTGCGCCCATCAGCGATTTTGCAATGTTTGCTATGTATAAGAGCGTATTGCCAACGTAGTTCCCGTCGCCGATTTTATTAATCCAGCCTGCGATCTGTGCCAAGATCGTCCCTGCGATCAAGGTCACGAACAACCCTTGTGCCATGCCCGAAAACGCCGTGATAAAATAGCGCTTCGGCAACGTCCTAAAATAGTTTGCCGTTTTTTGTTTTACCGTCAGTTTTTCTGTTTGTGCCATAAGACAACTCCCACTTTTTTTTATTGATTGATACCATTATACACACTCAATCGATAAAAAGCAAGCGATTTTGCGCAATCGATAAAAAATTATTGATTCGATATATTTTTTCGATAAGTTTTTTCGATAAGTTTTTTCGATAAGTTTTTTCGATATAATATTTCGATAAATTTTTGCGTATGTGTTTATAAAAAACCGCCCTGCCAAACGGCAAGACGGCTTTGATTGTACACGTATAGCTTATTTTCTCTCAAAGCTATCGCAGCACGTACAGCTCTCTGCATCGCAGCTGCACGTATTGCCTACGTGGATTTTGTGCAGGGTGCAGTAATCCCCTGCTTTGTTGTACTTGCAATCGGTCACGTTGCAACCGATACTCGTGTTTACTTCTCTTTCCATAACAAAAATCCTCCTTGTAAGGTAAATACAGTATGCCCAACTTTCAAAAAAATATTGACATTTCGATTTTTTTCCTGTACAATAGTATTGCAAAACGAAATTACGGAGGATATGAATATGAAAGTCATCTTAAAGGCAGACGTGAAAGGCTTGGGTAAAAAGGGCGACGTCGTGGAAGTGGCTGACGGCTACGGACGGAATTTCTTGATTAAGAAAGGTCTGGCGCAGGCGGCTACCGCTAGCAATATCCACGAAGCGGCACAAAAGAAGGCTGCGCAGGAATTCCACAAAGCGGAAGAAGTAAAGGCACTCAAAGAACTGGCGGCGAGCTTGGAAGGCAAAACCGTTTCCGTGAAAATAAAAACGGGTGAAAACGGCAAAATGTTCGGCTCGGTATCGTCCGCACACGTGGCGGCGGCACTCGCCGAGATCGGCTATGACATCGACAAGAAAAAAATCAAGATGGATGCGGTGAAAACGCTTGGCGCGTTCCCTGCCGAGATTCGTTTGATGGAAAACGTGACGGCAAAAATTACCTTCGTCGTGGAAGGGCTGTAAGCCGTTTTGCGCGGCGCAACGCGATCCTGCGGTACTATTCCGCGCGCACGCGCTATACAATATAAGAAGAAAAGAATAAATCAGAAAAACGAGAGATAGTCAATTATGGAAGAAAAAGAATTGTTTGGCGGCGTGAACGCGCCGCAGAAAGCGGAGGCTCATAACGGGCACGCGCCCCTGCCGCCGAAAATCACCAAGGACAATATCGATCCGCTGGCAGGCAGTCCCAAAGGTAAGGTAATTATGTGGATAAAGGCGTTCGTGTACACGATCCTTTCCGCACTTCTGATCGCTTTTGCGGCGCATAGCCTTATCGTGCCGAACGACTTCACCATCGGTGGCGCGAGCGGTATTGCGATCTTGGTCAACGTTGCATCAAACGGCAAAGTGCCGCAATCGTTGATGGTTTTGGGGCTCAATCTCCCCTTAGTCGTCATCTCTTTCTTTTTCGTAAAAAAGAGATTTGCAATCCTTTCCGCAACAAATATCGGTATGCAATCGTTCTGGCTGTTCCTGTTCGAGCAGGCGTTCAAAGATTTTCGCATCGAGTTCGGTACGGGAGGCGAAAAAATTTTCGCGGCGATCGCAGCAGGGCTTTGTATCGGGCTCGCCGTCGCGCTCGCGTTTAAGGTGGGCGGCAGCACGGGCGGTGCGGACATCGCTGCGGTGATGATTCAAAAGAAGTTTAACGCTGCGTCGATTGCTTGGGTACTGTTTATTCTCAACTGTGCGATTATCGGCTGTTCGGTATTCGTTTTCAACGAACGGTATGACAACGGCAAGATTAACTACGGCGCGACGCTGCTCCCCATTATGATGTCGGCGTTCGAGGCGTATATCGAGAGCAAGACGAACGAAACGGTCACACACGGGTATCACTCCGCTATTGAATTTAGAATTATCACCAATCAGCCCGATTTGATGGCGCGTGTGCTGATGAAAGAACTCAGCCGCGGCGTCACTGCAACGCCTGCAAAAGGTATGTACACGCAGGAAGAACGCACAATGCTCATCGTCGTCGTCAGCCGCCGTCAAGCAGCCACTGTGCAACGGCTAATCAAGCAAATCGATCCCGATTCCTTTGCCGTAATGAGCAAAGCCTCGCAGGTGTTGGGGCTTGGATTCTACACCTCGGAAATGCAATAAAAACGGACGATAAAAAAACGCCGCAATCCCTTGTATTTGCAAAGGTTGCGGTGTTTTTAGTTCCTTTTTGCGTCGCCGACTAAAATTCCTTCGGTTTTTTTACAAAAAAAGCAAAAAAACCTTGAAAAATCAGGGTTTTTCGACAATTTTTTTTCGTTTGGCTATTGACAAACAAACGTATATAGGGTATAATAGAAACACTTAAAGATTTTCGCGTTTTTAAGAAAAAATTATTATAAAGGGGAATTCTCTATGAACAAAGGCGAATTGATTAAAGCAATGGCAGACAAAGCAGGTTTCACAAACAAGGACGCGGCTATCGCGTACGATGCATTTATCGCAACGATCACCGAAGCGTTGAAGGCTGGCGAGAAAGTTAACCTCGTTGGTTTTGGCTCTTTCGAAGTGAAAGAAGTGGCGGCAAAAACGGGTATCAACCCCCAGACGAAAGCGCCCGTGGAAATCCCTGCTTGTAAGAAACCCGTTATGAAATTCGGTAAAGCTTACAAAGATATGATCAACGAATAATCGAAATCTGCTCTATAAAAGCCGAGGCAAATCGCCTCGGCTTTTTTCTTGGTGTTCTTATTCAAAGTAGTTGATTTTCATCGCACGTTTCACTTCGGCGAGCGTCTGCGCTGCCACCGCACGCGCGTCTTCGCTCCCCTTTTTTAACATTGCCCAGATCGCAGGCAGGTCTTTTGCCAGCTCTTCACGGCGAAGACGGATAGGCTCTAACGTTTCCTGCATGACGGCGTTCAAGAATTTCTTGACTTTCATATCGCCAAGCCCACCCCGTTCGTAATGCGCTTTCAGTTCGTCCAAATTCGCGTATTCGGGCAGGTATTTTGCAAAATGCTCGTCCGTCGAGAACGCGTCCAGATAGATGAACGTGGGGTTGTTTTTCGTATCGCCCGGATCGGTCACCTTAATATGGTTGGGATCGGTGTACATACCCATTACTTTGCGTTTGATCTCGTCCGCGCTATCCGAAAGATAGATGCAATTCCCCAACGATTTGCTCATTTTTGCCATGCCGTCCGTGCCGGGCAGGCGCAGACACGATTTGTTCTGCGGCAGTACCGCCTGCGGCTCGACGAGCGTTTCGCCGTACAAGCCGTTAAAGCTGCGCACGATCTCGCGCGCCTGTTCGAGCATAGGCAGCTGGTCTTCGCCTACGGGAACGGTCGTCGCCTTGAACGCGGTGATGTCCGCCGTCTGCGATACGGGGTACGTCAAAAAGCCCATCGGGATAGAGCCTTCAAAATTGCGAAGTTTCAGCTCCGTCTTCACCGTCGGATTGCGTTCCAAACGGGAGAGCGTGACAAGGTTCATATAATAGAACGTCAGCTCGGTAAGCTGTTCCACGTGCGACTGGATAAAAATCGTCGATTTTTTGGGATCAAGACCGCACGCAAGATAATCGAGCGCAACTTCAGTGATATTCGCACGCACTTTATCGGGATTGTCAAAATTGTCCGTGAACGCCTGCGCGTCCGCGATCATAATGTAAATTTTGTCAAATTCGCCGCTGTTTTGCATCTCCACACGGCGGCGGAGCGAGCCTACGTAATGCCCGATATGCAATTTCCCCGTAGGTCTGTCCCCTGTCAAAATGATTTTTTTCATATTGCTCCTATCCTTGTCCGCACCCGAAAAGGCGCGGTATTTTTACATAATTTTCCCTGCTTTGTCCATACTGAAAATATGAACAAAAAACTCTTTATCACAGCCGTCTGTTTTCTCTTTGCTATCGTTCTGGCGTTGACCGCCGCGCACGTATTCGACGTGCACGCCGCCGCGCCCACTTTCCTGCCCACGCGCATAGAAAGACGGCTGTTTCCGCCCGTCAAACGGATACGCTAACGGGGGTTTTGCTTTTTTGCTCCGAAAAAAAACTTATTTCGCGCCGTAAGTATTGCGGTATGCGTACATTGCGTCGAGGTGCTCTTTGCCATCGACAACGCCCTTTTCAATCGCCTCGATAATATCGTCCATCGTCACCACCGAATATACGTCGATACCAAATTCTTTCTTCGCTTCGCTCACCGCCGACAAATCGCTGGTCAAGCCCTTTTCTCTGCGATCCACGGAGATGATCATACCCATTACGTTAACGTTCGCCGCCGCTTCGAGCTTGGGCAGAATTTCACGCAAGGCTTTGCCGCTGGTCATAACGTCTTCGATAATGATAACCTTTTCGCCGTCCACGAGTTGTTTGCCAACAAACAAGCCGCCTTCGCCGTGATCTTTCACTTCCTTTCTATCAAAGCAATAGTTCACTTCCGTTTCGTAGTTGTGGTACATCGCCACTGCCGTCGCCACGGACAGGGGGATACCCTTGTACGCAGGACCGACGAGCGTTTCCGCCTGCAAGCCGTTGTCGTGGATACAAGCTGCGTAATATTCACCGAGCTTTGCCAGCTGTTTGCCCGTTTTGTAATTGCCCGTGTTGATGAAATAAGGCGCAATTCTGCCGCTTTTGAGCGTAAACTGCCCAAATTTCAAAACGCCGTTGTCTACCATAAAACGGATAAATTCTTCCTTGTACGTATATGCCATTATACTATCTCCTTTACTTATCTTTGATTTAATTGCAAAACGCCCGTAAGCTCGGACACGTTCGCTACGTTATGCTTGTCACACCAAGCGTTGAGCCCGTCGATAATCTTGGGCATGGCATAGGGGTCGGTAAAGTTCGCCGTACCCACCTGCACTGCCGTTGCGCCTGCCATCAAGAATTCGATCGCATCTTCCGCACAAGTGATACCACCCATACCGATTACGGGGATTTTGACAGCCTGCGCAGCCTCATACGTCATACGTACCGCGATCGGTTTTACGCCTGCGCCCGAAACGCCGCCCGTGTTGTTGGCAATAATCGGTTTTCTGCGTTCAATGTCAATCGCCATACCCGTCAACGTATTGATGAGAGAAACTGCGTCCGCACCACCACGCTCCGCTGCCTTGGCGTTTTCCGCGATACTTTCCACGTTGGGCGAAAGTTTTACAATCAACGGCGTATCTTTTGCGCCTTTCTTCGCAACACGGGTGACCTCTTCTACCGTTTCGGGCTTAATCCCGAACGCCATACCGCCGCTCTTTACGTTGGGGCAGGAAATATTCAGCTCGATCATATCCACCAAGCCGTTCAAACGCGCACAGATTTTTTCGTAATCTTCCAAGGTCTTACCAGCGACGTTGGCAATTACGACCGTGCCCGTCGATTTCAGCCATTCCAAATCATGCTGAATAAAATGCTCTACGCCGGGGTTTTGCAAGCCAACGGCGTTCAAAATTACGCCGCGCGATTCTGCGATACGGGGCACAGGATTCCCCAAACGCGGCTCGTTCGTCAAGCCCTTCGTCGATACGCCACCGATCTTGCCGATATCGTACAGTTCGTTAAACTCACGTTCAAACCCATACGTACCCGAAGCCGCGATCACAGGATTTTTGAACGTCACTCCGCAAAGATTTACCGATAAATTCGCCATACTCTTTTTTCCTTTTTTCTTCCTTTGACGGGGGTATGCCCCCGCGAAAAGCCGCCGCGCTTAATTAAAGCGTGACGTCCTTTGCGTTAAATACAGGTCCGTCCTTACATACGCGCGCGCGTTTGCCATCCGTCATGTCGCACACGCAAACAAGACACGCGCCGATACCGCAGCCCATACGCTCTTCCAACGATACGTAGCAAGGGATATTTTCCTTTTCGATCAACGATTTCAGCGCACGGAGCATCGGGGTAGGACCACAGGAAAGCACCACGTCGGGGCGATTGCCCTTTTCCAAATCCGCCGCAAACGCCTGCACCGCGTTCATCTGCGCGCCGTAGCTGCCGTCGTCCGTCACCGCAATAAATTTCTGCGCCTTTACAAACTCTTCCACGCCGCACACCGCGCCCTTGTTCCTATACCCGATATACGCCGCAATTTCCTTCGTGGCGGCATATTCGCGCAGGACGGAGATCAAAGGAAACACACCCACGCCGCCGCCGACGAGCGCCACTTTCTTTTCGTGCTCTTCCACGTAAAAGCCGTTGCCCAGCGGCATCAGCACGTTGCATTGTTCCCCTGCCTTCATATCGCGGAGCTTTTGCGTGCCTTCGCCCTTGATCTGGTAGCAAAAGGTCACTTCTCTGCCTTCCGCTTTGCAAATCGCGATCGGGCGGCGGAGCAAATGCGTTCCGCCTACGGCGATGTTGCCAAACTGCCCACAGCGCACTTTGCAATCTTCGTTAAGCGCAAACGTGACCGCGTGGATATTGTCGGCGATTTTTTCGTTTTTTACGATTGTTCCAATATAATCTTTCATATTATTTTCCCATCTTGCCGATTACGGACGCCAAATCTTTCTGCATCGCTACGCAAGCCGCACGCGCAGCATCATAGTACGTGCCGCCGTTCTTTTTGTACGCGCACAAAATTCCGCGAGAATTGTTTACGACGCCGCCAAGCCCGTCTTTGCCAAAACAGCTCTTCAACATTTCCGCGTTGCCGCCCTGCGCACCGTAGCCGGGGATCAGGAAGAAGGTGTGTGGCAACACTTCGCGAAGACGCGCCGCTTCCGTGGGGTGCGTCGCACCAACTACCGCGCCTACCGCCGAATAGCCGTATTTGCCGATCGTGCTCTCTCCCCATTTTTCTACCAAACCACCCACGTATTCGTACATAGGCATACCGTTTTCGAGCACCATATTTTGAATTTCCGCTCCCGAAGGGTTGGACGTTTTCACCAAAACGAAAATACCCTTGTCGTGTTTTTCGCATTGTTCTACGAAAGGAAGAATACCGTCCGAGCCAAGATACCCGTTGACCGTCACGTAATCGGACGGGAACGCCTTGATAATTTCGTCGTTGACCTGTGTTTCGCCCAAGAACGCCTTGGCATAGCAGGACGCCGTCGAACCGATGTCGTTGCGCTTTGCGTCAGCGATAACCACCAAGCCCTTTTCCGCGGCATATTTCAGCGTTTCGTAATAAGCTTTCATCCCAGCAGCGCCGTACATTTCGTAATACGCGATCTGCACCTTTACGGACGGTACTATATCGTACACGCTATCGATGATTTTTTTGTTGAATTCCAAAACGCGCTCCGCCACGTCGTCGAACGTCTTTGCGCCTGCGCGCATTTCGTCGGGCAGGTAATCAAAGAGCGTGTCCAAGCCCACGCACGTAGGATTTTGCATCGCAATAATGCCGTCGATCAATTTATCGGTAATCATAGGTTTGTTCCTTCCTTTGTTTTCGTTATTTTATGCTTTGTATTTTACGTCGCCGTTTACGATCGTGTATTTCACCACGCCGTCGAGCACATAGCCGCCAAACGGATTATTCTTGCCCTTGCTGACGAATTTTTCAGGCTCGATCGTCCATTGTTCGTCCAGATCTGCGATCATAATATCGGCTACGCCCCCTTCTTTGATCTCGCCGCCGTCTAAGCCCAAGATACGGGCAGGTGCACCCGACATTTTGTCTGCGATTTCGTTCAAGCTCAACACACCCTTTTTATACAGGTTGGTGATGGCAAAGCCAAACGAAGTTTCAATGCCGCTGATCCCAAACGCCGCCTGATTATATTCCACGTTTTTGTCGTCCGCGTGATGAGGCGCATGGTCGGTGACAATACAATCGAGCGTGCCGTCCTTTAATCCTGCCAAAATCGCCTGCTTGTCGATCTCTTCACGGATGGGGGGATTTACTTTCGTGTTCGTATCGTAGGTTTTAATAATTTCGTCCGTAAAGGAATAGTAATGCGGACAGGTTTCCGCCGTCACCTTAATGCCTGCGCGCTTTGCGTCGCGGATCATACGCACGCCGCTATACGTCGATACGTGGCAGATATGCACGGGCGTGTCCAGCTCTTCCGCCAACGCGATTTCGCGCGCGATAATAATATCTTCCGCAGCTCTCGGAATACCCTTTAAGCCTGCAATCGTCGCGTTCAGCCCTTCATGTACCGAGCCGCCATCCACGAGATCCTTGTCTTCGCAATGGCAAAGGCAGATGATATCAAAACCCTTTGCATACTCCATCGCAAGGCGCATAAGCCGCGCGTTTTTCACGGCTACGCCGTCGTCGGAGATCGCTACCGCGCCTGCCTTTTTCATCCCTGCAATCGCCGCCATTTCTTCTCCTTTCAGTCCTTTCGTGATTGCGCCGACGGGGTGAATTTTGCAAAGATTGACTTCCTTTTCTCTCACTTTTATATAGGTGACAACGACTTTGTTATCCACGACGGGATTGGTGTTGGGCATACAGCATACCTGCGTAAAGCCCCCCTTGACCGCCGCCTTTGCGCCGCTCTCGATGTCTTCCTTTCTCTCAAAGCCCGGTTCACGCAGATGCACGTGCATATCGATAAGCCCGGGGAAAACGTGTTTGTCGCTCGCGTCGATTTCTTCGCTGCCGTCGGCAGGGATATACTCCGCAATCTTCACGATCTTGCCACCTTGCAGCAAAATATCCTTTTTCTCTACCGAATTTTTCAAAACTACGTTGCCGTTTCTGATGATCATATTCTTCTCTCCTTTATGCCTTGCGCGCATCGTTCAACAGGCACAGCGCCGCCATACGCACGGCTACGCCCGACAGAACTTGGTCTTCGATATGGCTGCGTTCGTGATCGATCACGCCGCTCGTAAGCTCCACGCCGCGGTTGACAGGGCCGGGGTGCAGCACGATCGCGTTGGGCTTTGCCAGCTCCAAAATCTTTTCATCCACACCGTAGTTCGCCGCGTATTCGCCAAGAGACGGAAAATTCCCTGCCTGCTGTCTTTCCAGCTGAATACGCAAACCCATTACGACGTCTGCGCCGTCCAGAGCCTCTTCACGCGAACGGCATACCTTTGCGCCCAACTCTTCAATCCCTTTCGGTATCAACGTATGTGGCGCGAACATCGTCACTTCCGCACCCATCGTCTTTAACCCGAAGAGGTTGGATTTTGCCACGCGCGAGTGTTTAATATCACCGAGGATTGCCACTTTCAATCCCTTTAACGAGCCGAACGTTTCGCGCATCGTCAGCATATCCAGAAGCGCCTGCGTGGGGTGTTCGTTGATGCCGTCCCCTGCGTTGAGCACGCTGGCGTTCACCATCTTTGCCAAAAGGTAGGGCGCGCCGCCCATATAGTGACGCATAATAATGAAATCGTTGCGCTGTGCGTCCAGCGTTTTGCCCGTATCAATCAGCGTTTCGCCCTTTGCCACCGACGAAGTGCTCGCCGCGATATTGATAACGGACGCGCCGAGATATTTCGCCGCCTGTTCAAAACTCGTACGCGTTCTCGTACTGTTCTCGTAGAAGAGAATCGTCGCCGTTTTGTTCTGCAAATGCGAAATCTTCTTCTCACCTTTTTTGATACGGTTTTTGAATTCCTGCGCGAGATCGAGAATTTCCGTGATCTCGGACGCGGACACGTCGATCAGACCAAGCAAGTCTTTTCTGTTCAGCATACAGTCTCCTTTTCTTTTGCCTAAAAATAGCGCCTTGAACGAAACCGCCCAAGACGTCTGAATTTGTTTCGTTTTTCCACCGATTATTATACCACTTTTTTTTTGCAATGTAAAGGGTTCGAACGGGGATTTTCAACAACTTTTTCCCCTCCGAACCCTTTTTATTTGCTTTTTTCTAAAAATCAATAGATTTTTACGAGTTTGAATTGTAATTTGTCGCAGGACGCCAAAATATATTCCACGCCGCGCTTTTCCGTTTTTAAGGGAAAATACGTCGCGCCGTGGATATGTCCAAACACCGCCTTGTCCACGCCGTTTTCCTCGAACAGCTCGGTAAAGAGCGTTTGCTCGTTTTTCAGGCTGAACGGCGGATAGTGGATCATCGCAATCAGCTTGTCCCCGTCCTGTTTTAGCTTTGCGCCTTCGGCGAACGCCAAACGGAAACGCTCCGCTTCGCGCCGATACAACTTTTCGTCCTGCTCGGTATAATCATTGCTTCCCGGACACGTCCACCCACGCGAGCCGACAATGACGTATTCGCCGATACGTACCCCGTCCGTTTGCAAAAATACAAAATTCTCGTCGGGGGCGCGATCGCGCAGTTTCGTGATCCCGTTCCACCAGTAGTCGTGGTTGCCGCGGATAAACACCTTTTTCCCGGGCAATTCGGCAAGAGAGCGCAGATCGACGAGCGCGTCGTCCAACTTCATTGCCCAGCTGATATCCCCTGAAATGAGCACGACGTCATCACTCTGTACGGTGGCGAGCCAGTCCGATTTAATTTTTTCGAAATGCCCTTCCCAATTTCCCCCGAACACGTCCATCGGCTTGTCGGCGGTGGCGGATAAGTGCAGATCGCTAATCGCATAGATATTCATACCCTTATTATAGCAGTTTTGCAAGAAAAAAGCAAGGCTTTTACACCCTGCTTTTCGCGCTGTTTTTATTGCGTTTTTATTGTCGCTTTTAATTGTTGCATTTGTTGCATACATTGGGTTTTCCCTGCGGATACAAGGGCAATTCAAAGAACCCTGCACAGACTTCCTGCGAATATTCCTGCGCGGGGGGCAGAGCGCAATAGCCGTAGCTGGGCACAAGGATTTCCACGGGCATCGCCACCTTCAAAATCACCGTCGAGCAAAGACTGACGATAAAGCCCTGCGTCGCCGTATCGTACGTACCTTCGGGCGCAACCACGCTGACCACCGCGCGCACCGTGAACGGAATAATGGACGGGGACGGTACGTACAAAAGCACGTCAATGGGCATAGAAACGACCGCCGTCGCACTCCCGTCCACGCCGACAGCGTCGGTATAGAGCACTTCGAGCGGAATAGACACCGTAGCCTGCACACGCGCGCAAGGTCGATCGGTTTGCCGTTCGATCACCAGCCCCGAAACGGTGGCTTCGCTGCTTACCGAACGTGCGGAAACAAAAGTCAACGGATATGTAGGCGCGGCAGGCGTGAGATCGGTGAGCGTGAGCGTATAGCTCTCCATTTGGCTCTGCTTGATGCAAGCGTCAAAAATTTTTTCCGCCTGAATACACACCTTTTCCGTCAAACCGCCCAAAGGATTGCCCGTGATCGCGCCGGGGCATCTATCCGATTGAAAGTTGGAATAAAAAGACATAATATACCTCCTGTCACGAAACAAAAAGCGTAGCTGGGTTTTCGGCTCGGTTTTTTTGCTCGTTTACGTTTAGATTACTATTATATTTTATTCCACGGAGCTTGCAAGTGTGCAGCGTTCACGTTCGCAAGAACAATTCACGCACCAACAATGCACGTTCGTTAGAACAATTCACGCACTAACGGTGCAATTCACTTTTTTATATCCGTACGTGCATACCGATATAAAAAACTTCCGTTCCGTTCTTGCGCATATAGTTTTCTTTGCTACCGCAAAGCAGAGCTTTGGTATCCCCTGCCTGCACCACGTATGCGTTGCCCGTTTCCTCGGGGATACGTAAAACCTGCCCTGCGAACGGCTGTTCCGTCAGCCCGTTTTCGAGCGCGAGCAGCCGCGCCGACACCGAAAATGCCGCCGCGATCTCTTCAATACTCTGCCCTGCTTGCACGACGTAAAAACGCCTTTTCTTTATCTTCAACATCACCATCAATATATGCGCTGTCACGCCATAAAATACCCAAAACACACCGTCGCGCGTTCTATTTTGCTCGTACGGCTCGTACAATAAAACTATGAAAAACAAAGTCCTTTTTAGCGCCTCGATCGTCACGGGGCTGTCCGTTGCCGAACGGTTTCTCGGCTTTTTATACCGCATCGTCTTATCCCGCCTTTTGGGCGCGGAAGGGCTGGGGCTGTACCAGATCGCACTTTCTCTGTTCGGGCTGTTCGCCGTCGTCGGTTCGGGCGGTATCCCCATCACCGTATCGCGAATGATCTCCAAAAGCAAAGCGGAAAACGATCGTTTAGGGGAACGCCGCGCCGTTGGCGCAGGGATTGTCGCCTGCCTTTTGCTCACGCTCCCGTTCTGCTTGATTTTGGGCGTTTTCGGCGGCAAACTCCCCTTTCTCTTCTCGGACGGGCGCGCCTTTCGCGTGTTCCGTATCCTACTGCTGGGATTGGGGTTTTCGTCCGTCTACGCCGTCATCCGCGGATATTTTTGGGGGAATAAGCAATTTTTAACGCCGTCCATTTTAGAAATAGCCGAAGAGAGCGTAATGGTGATCACAGGGATTTTCCTACTTAAACGCATACCGTCCCCCCTTGTCGGGGCGCAAAAGGCGGCGTGGGCGGTGGTCGTGTCCTACCTTTTTTCCTTTACCGCATCCCTTATTTGCTTTTTTGTCAAAAACGGAAAAATCTCCGCGCCGAAAACTGCGTTAAAGTCTTTGCTCGGCTCTGCCCTGCCCATTACGTCCGTCCGTGCGAGCGGTTCGCTCGTCAATTCCGCAGTCGCTATACTCCTGCCCGTAATGCTGATGCGCGCAGGCGCGGACAGATCGACGGCAATGGGGCTGTTTGGTGTTGTTTCGGGTATGGTCCTGCCCGTTTTGTTTATTCCGTCCACCGTGATCGGCTCGATCGCGCTCGTATTAGTGCCCGAGCTTTCCGAAGATTATTATCGCGGCAACGAAGATCGACTGCAAAAAAATCTGGAACGTGGATTGCGTTTTTCCCTGCTCGTTGCGTGCGTGCTCATCCCCTTTTTCTATGCCTTGGGCTCGGACGTGGGACGACTGGCGTTCTCCAACCCCACCGCGGGCGTAATGTTGCAAAAGAGCTGCCTAATTCTGCTGCCGATGAGTCTAACAATGATCTCGACGTCTATGCTCAACGCAATGGGGTACGAAAAACAGACCTTTCTCTTCTTCTTTTTCGGCGCAGCGGCACTCTTACTGTGTATTCTATTATTGCCCAAATTTTGCGGCGCGTACGCGTATCTTATCGGACTGGGAATCAGCTATATCGTCACCGCAGCGTGCAACCTTTTCTTCCTGCGAAAAAAGGGTTTCCTTTTCACAAAGCACGGGGAACGTGTCCGCGATCACGCCCTTTTTATCCCCCTGTTTGCTATCCTGCCTTTCTCCGCGCTCGGTCAGCTGTGCAATCGTATTTTTAAGAATTTTTTCGGAGAATTGTTCTCCGTCGGCGCGACGGCTATCCTGCTTTGCGTGCTCACGCTTACGCTCTATCTCGCACTCGGCTATCTCCCGATTCAAAAATTCCGTTTACTCCGCAAAAGAAAAAAGAATAAAAGCGTCTAAATCGACATTTTTGCAACGGATTTTTCCCTTTTTTGCCTATTTTCTCACCTTTTCGTTATAAAAATTTGCCTTGTGTTCTTGACAATGCGCCCAAGATGGAGTACAATAAAAGGGAAATAATTGTAAAGGAGATTTTTATGGGATACAAAACTAGAGATTGGCGTAATTCAATGCGCGTGACGCTCGATTACAACAATATGACCGACAAATTCTTGGGCGATAAGGGCTTTACCGACAAGCAGCTTTCGTCCTATGCGTCCAAAGCCAACAAAGCGTTCCAGTACGTAAAGGAAAACCGCGGCAAGGACGAACTGTATATGGGTTGGACGGAGCTCCCCTACAACCAAAAGGAAATCGTTGCCGATATTTTGAAAACGGCAAAAGACGTACGGAAAAAATTCCAGTATTTCGTAGTGCTGGGCATCGGCGGCAGCGCACTCGGTCCGATTATGGCGTTCAACGCACTCTGCCATTTGCATTATAACGACCTGCCTAAATCCAAGAGAAAAGGTCCTAAATTCTACGTAGAAGACAACGTTGACCCCGTGCGTATGCGCGATTTGTTGGACGTAATCGAACCCGAAAAGACGTGCTTTAACGTCATTTCTAAATCGGGTGCAACCAGCGAAACAATGACGCAGTATCTCATTATTCTCGACCAGCTGACCAAGGCAGGCGTGAACGTGAAAGACAACGTCATCTTCACGACGGACGAAAAGAAAGGCAACCTGAAAAAGATTTCGGACGAAAACGGCGGCATCAAGAGCTATATCCTCCCCGACGGCGTCGGCGGCAGATTCTCGCAGCTGTGCCCCGTGGGCTTGTTGCCGGCGGCGGTACTTGGCATTGATATCGTGGGCTTGCTCGCAGGTGCGGCATATATGGATAGCATCTGCAACAAACCTGCTATGCGCAGCAACCCTGCCCTTATGAGCGCGGTGTTGCAGGTAGCGGCGATGGATCAGGGCAAAAACGTCGGCGTTATGATGCCCTATTCGGACAACCTGAAATTCCTTGCGGACTGGTATTGCCAGCTCTGGGCGGAATCGCTGGGCAAAAACGTCACCTTGGACGGCAAGCCTTGCAATTACGGGCAGACGCCCGTCAAAGCGCTGGGCGCGACCGATCAGCACTCGCAGGTACAGCTCTATACCGAAGGTCCGTTCGACAAAGTCGTCACTTTCCTGTCCTTGAAAAAATACGGCTGTGAAATGCCTATTCCCCACGGCTGTGAAAATATCCCCGACGTGTCCTTCTTGGGCGGCCACACGATGGAAGAATTGATTCAGGCGGAAAACGCGGCAACCGCTTACGCCTTAACGAAAGCAGGCAGAATGAACTATACGCTGTGGATTCCCGAGCTCAACGCGTTCACGCTCGGTCAGCTGTTATTCCTGTTCGAATTGCAGACGGCGTACGCAGGCGCGATGCTGAACATCGACACCTTCAATCAGCCGGGCGTAGAAGAAGGCAAAAAGGCGACGTTCGCGCTCCTTGGCAAGGCGGGCTATGCGGCGAAGAAAGAAGAACTCGATTCCCTTCCTGCCAAAGATCCCAAGTGCATCATCTAACAAGCAGTAAAACAATTTCCCCCGAAACGGCACGTCTGTTTCGGGGGATTTTTTCGCCAAGTATATTCCACCGAAAAACGGGGTATACTTACCCTGTAAGCAGAACGAAAAAAACGTCTTTTACATATATTGTGGTAAGGGAGTGTTCCGTTTACAAAAGAGGTAAGAGTATGAACGTAAAGCGCGGTGAATTGTATTATGCAGATCTTTCCCCCGTTGTGGGGAGTGAACAGGGGGGCATACGCCCCGTCCTCGTCGTGCAAAACGACATCGGGAACAAGTATTCCCCTACCATTATTGCCGCCGCTGTCACTAGCAAGATCAACAAAGCAAAGCTCCCTACCCATATCGAACTGCCGTCTGCGTACGGGCTAGCCAAAGACAGCGTAATTTTGTTAGAACAGATACGCACGCTGGATAAACGCCGATTAAAGGAACGGATCGGAGTGCTGCCACCTGCCACAATGGTACGGGTGAATCGCGCTATTTTGATCAGTCTTGGCTTTCCCGTCAATTAAAGAAATAATGTGACAAAATACAGCAATCTCCGCGAAAGTTTTTCCCGTATAATAATGGAAATTCTTTTCGCGGAGATCTTTTTATGCGACAAAAAATCGATTTTTCAAAATGCACTTTGTTTGCGCTACTTTCCATTGCCAGTCTGTTCCTGTACTTTATCGGAGACAACGGCGAGCCATTGCCTTTCGCCCTTGCCTATGCAGCCGCCAGCGCAGGCACGTCCCCCCTGTTTTCCGTTTTGATCGGATTTTTCCCCTGCCTATTTAGCGGCGAGCCGTTCTCTGTTCTGCTTGCCTTGGCGCAGGGATTTTTGCTATGGCTGGGATTTTTCTTGCAAGATCGTCTACGCAAGGCGGATTTTAGCCGCTCCACCTTTTTTCCGCTCTTCTTTTTGGCGTTGGGGCTAGTGCTATTCGTATTTTTCGCCCCCTTTAACGCCTACACCGTTCCTTTCGTATTCGCGCAAAACGCCACTCCGTTCACTCAAAAAACGGTGATCGCGTCGATGATATTCTTAATTGCCTGCATTTTCTCCGTCGCCCTAAAAGCGCTCTTTCGCAAACTCCTAAAATGTCGTTTACGCGGCGATGAGATTGTTTTTACCATCTTTTTCTTCGTTATGATCGGGGTGGGGATTTGCCGCTTTTTAGGGTTCAACGCGTACCTGGGTACGTCCCTTTTCGTTTTGCTGCTATTTTCTGCCGTCACCAAGGACGCATCGGTGATACTCTGCGCGTTTACCCTTTCTCTGCCGCCACTATTCACCATCGGGGCGGCGTTTGAAAAATTTTTTCTCTTCGGCGCGGTCATCGCGCTATTCGCAAAATCGGGCAGGCTCGCCACCGCCTGCGCCGCGCTCATTGTTTTTTTCGGCTATGGATATTTCGAAGGACTGTACGCCTACCCCGCCCCTTTACTCGTTCGCGCCGTCCTTTCCGCCGTTCTGCCCAGCTTATTTTTCGTGCTACTCCCCAACGCAATCGTGCGCGAAATAGAAAACAAACTCATCTTCTATCGCGAAAAGCACCTAACACGTATCGCGATCAACCGCAACCGTGCGGCGATCGGCGAAAAACTGTTCGAAATTTCGGCGGTCTTTCGCGAAATCCAGAGTACCTTTTCCGCGCTCGGCGATCAGGATGCCGACAACGGTGCAAAGGAATACATACGCAATTCCGTCATTGATACCACCTGCCAACGCTGCCCCAACCGCAACCATTGTAGGAGCAAAAACGCCGAGGAATATCTCGATCGCCTCATTGAAGTTGGTTGTCTAAAAGGAAAAACGAGCCTGATCGATATTCCGCGCGGCTTGGGAGAGCTATGTATCAACCAAAGCGGAATTCTCTACGCGCTAAACCGCCAGATCGGTGAATACAAACGTTATCGTTTGGAAGCGGAAAACGCCGCCGCAGGGCGCAACTTACTCGCCACGCAGGCGTTGGGCGTGAGCGAAATCCTAAAAAATCTCGCCTTGGAACAGAGCGAGCCACTCCGTCTATACACCGATCGCGAACGCGCGCTCTCCGCCGCGCTAATGAACGCAGGGATTGTATGTAACGAAATTCTCGTCTATGGCGACGAAGAAAGCCCCACGCTATCGCTCATTACCTACGGCAAAGCGGACGTAATTAAAATCGCCGCCGTCGCTTCGCACGTATTTCGCTTAGAAATGATCATCTCCGAACGACTGTCGCTCAACGACGAGAAGTTTTGCTGCATTTTACGTAGAAAGCCGCATTTTGACGCGGCGTTCGGGGTGGCAAGCCACAAAAAAACGGGCGAAACGGTGTGCGGCGATACCCACTCCGTCATTAAAATCAACGAACGGAAATTTATGGTCGCCCTTTCCGACGGTATGGGCAGCGGCGAATACGCGCGGCGCGTTTCCGAAAGCACCATTTCCCTACTCGAAAGTTTTTACCGTGCAAAAATGCCGTCGCCGCTCGTTTTGACCGCCGTCAATCGCCTGCTCACCTTTCACAAAGAAGAACGGTTTGCGTGCGTGGATATTGCCGTGGTCGATCTCGGCGACGGGATTGCGGACGTTGTCAAAATCGGCTCTCCGCTCGGCTTTATCCTGTCGGGAAACACGGTGAAAGTGTTGGAAACGCACTCCTTACCGATGGGTATTTTAGACGCACTTCGCCCTGATACCGCGCAATATCAGTTGCAGGAAAACGACGTTTTGCTCTTTTTAAGCGACGGGATCGCCGACGCGTTCGGCTCTTCGTCCGATCTTTACGAGGTATTACGCTCTATCCCGACGAGCAATCCGCAAGAGTTAGCCGACTGTCTGTTGGAAAGCGCTCTACACGCCTACGGCGGCAAAGCAAAAGACGATATGACGGCGCTCGCCGTGCGACTGTTCAAGCCACTTGCCGCATGATTTTTTGCATAGAAAAACGCCCCCGCGGATTGCCGTGGGGGCGCATTGTTATTCGGGAATTATTCTTCCGTCTTTTCTTCTTCTGCAGCTTCTTCCGCTACTTCTTCAACGGGAGCTTCTGCTTTTGCCTGTGCCGCAGCCGCTTTCGCATGTGCTTTCGCCATACGAGCGTCTTTTCTAGCCTGCGCTTTCATTTCCTTCGTCACGATACGAGCTGCATCGATACGAGCGCGCATTTCCTGCGGTGTGGGAGGTACGAACGCCGAACCTTCTGCGTTTTCTTCGATCACTTCGTAGCCTGCATCTCTTTCAAGCAACGATGCTTCCGTTTCGCCGTCGAACATATGGATATGAAGTGCGTCGAACGCCAGCTCGATAACGTCGTTGAGCGCAACCGTAGCACGGCTGGAAATCTTTGCGATCATCTGCGAAGCGTTGTCGATAATGGACGCTTCTTTTCCTTCGTAGTCAAGTTCGCAGTAGATCTGCGTTTCAGCACCGAGCTTTTCGATAACGTCGATACGAGCCTTAACAACGGTATCCTTGGACTGTGCGATAAACGCCTGATCCTGATGGATATCTTCGGGACGAACGCCGAGCGTTACTTTCTTATCGGTGTCGAGATATTCGTTGATGTTCTTAATTCTAGCAGCTACGCTCTTAGGAAGAAGGATCTTGTTGCCGCCCGTGAAGTTCACGTAGATTTTGCCCTTATCGCTGGTCAACGTAGAATCCTTGAAGAAGTTCATCTGAGGCGTACCGATAAAGCTTGCAACGAACAGGTTTACGGGATAATCGTAAAGGTTCTGCGGCGTATCTACCTGCTGCATAAAGCCGTCTTTCATAACGACGATTCTCGTACCCATCGTCATAGCTTCGATCTGGTCGTGCGTGACGTAGATGAACGTCGTAGCCAAACGTGCGTGCAATTTCGAAATTTCCGTTCTCATCGATGCACGGAGTTTTGCGTCCAAGTTGGACAAAGGTTCGTCGAGCAAGAATACCTTGGGTTCACGAACGATCGTACGGCCGAGCGCAACACGCTGTCTTTGACCGCCGGACAATGCCTTGGGTTTTCTGGAAAGGT
>JAFTSO010000014.1 GCA_017467265.1 Clostridia bacterium | reverse complement strand
TTCTTAAAATACGATTACGTTAATGAGCAATAAGCCCGTGAAGAGTACGATCAGCCCGACGATACAAAGGGGCTTGATTTTTTCTTTGAAGAAAATGGCGGACATCAGCAAAGTTAAGACGAGCGCTGCGCCTTGTGCTAAGGGGTAGACCTGCACAGCGGGCAGCCTGTTCGCCGCCAACGTCTTGAAATAGGTGTTGCAGAACAGAAAGATCGCCATTATGAAAATGTACAGCACTTTTCGTCTGTCCCAATCTTTTGTTTTCTCGTCGTTAGAAAGCGCCGTGACGTCGGGCTTTTTTTCTCGCAAGCACAAAAATACTGACAGCAATATCACCGCGGAAAAGACGTAGATATAAAAATTGAAAACGGACGCAGGCGTGCCATCGGTGTTGTTGTATTTGAAAATCTTCTGCGAAAAATCGGTGATGCCGTTGGATAGCCCCACAACAAGCAGCAAAAGCAAGGAAAACAGCCCCAATTTCGTTTTGATCTGATTGTTGTAAAGCGTCATTAAAATTACCGCAACAAACAACAAAAGCAAGCCGATGATTTGGCTGCAAGAAATGTGCTCGTGATAAAACGCCAACGAGAGCAAAATAGGCACGAGTAAGCCCATTGACACGAACGTATCCACCGCTGTAAACGCGCTTTTTTGTACGGCGATTAGCCACGAAACGATAAATATGCTGGTGGACGCGCCTGCCAACGCGGCGATCAGCAATATTTTTTTATTGACGAGTAAGCTCGTGATGCCGCCGTCGATGAGCACGAACAGCAATCCAACGGGGATACAGAAGAGCATACGGATAAAATTTGTTAACACGGCGCTTTTTATGCCGTTGGTTTTATTGCTTACCTTTTTGCCAAGAAAGCCTTTGATTGCTCCACTACATATCGAAACAAATAAAAATAAATACCCCATAAAACCGCCCTTTTCTTTGTTTTATTGCGATTGCTTGCGATAGGCAAGCGGTGTGCATCCGAATTTTTGTTTGAAGAGTTTGATAAAATATGCCGTGCTGGTAAAGCCGAGTAGCTCGGCGATCTCATTGACGGGAATATTTCCGTAACGCAGATAATTTTTTGCCTTTTTTAGGCGCAGTTCTATGCGGTATCGCGACGGGGAAAGTCCCGTAAATTTCTCAAATAATACACGCAAATATACTTCGCTGACATTGCACAGCTTTGCTAATTTTGCAACGGAAATATTGTTTTCTGCGTTTGTTTCCAAAAAATGCAAAGCCCTTGAAACGACGGGGTAGCCTTGCTCGCAACTTAACGCAAAATGCCGTCTATTTTCGCCCAGTTCGGAGATGATCTGCAACAAAATCGCCTTAAAACGTGCTTTCGTTTGCTTTGCTGGAGTATTGAGATAACTTTCCGCGCGATCAAGCAAGGAAACGATCTCTTCGTTTGTGTTGAAGACGGCAATATCTTGATCTAGGGACAGGGGCTGGCGTTTCTCGTCAAAGAGATAAAAATTGATGCCCAGCGTGCTACTCCGCTCGTTTTTGAAATTGGAAAACCGTACTGTGTACCGGCTGCCGAGCGCGGTATATACGAGATTGCCGCTTTTCGCGAAAACTTTCGTGCCGTTCGGGCGTTCGTATTCGGCGTCGCAGCCGTCGAGATAGAGAAAAAGCTCTTGCCGCTTGGGCGCGGAAAAACAGGAAAAAGAGTTGGTCGTTTTCCAAAATTGTCGCAACATATCCAAATATTCAACGACGTAATTCGATTTGTATAATTCTTCAATGCTTTTTTTCAAAACAACTCCCCCAAAGCATTTAATTATAGATTTATTATATAATAACGTCGTCAAAATGGCAACAGTTTTACGGTGATAGTTTCGTTTTATTATATTTTTACTTTCGATTAGGACATTGACAAGTTGAATCTTGTGTCTTATAATCAAAGAAAAATTTAGCAAGGAGCAACAAAATGAAGCAAAACGACTGGAAAATTATATATTCGAACTATGAAGGTATGGAAAAGCGAACGGTGGATTTGCTTTCCAAAGACGTAGGGAAATACATCATTCGCAAAGAAGGCGTATATACCCTGTACGTCCTGCCCTGTGAGAAAGAAAGAACGGATATGGAGATTGAAAAGAATGCGATTGTCGTGGGGCTATATTCCGAGAGCGCGCTTATTCAAAAATACGTACGCGCAGACGAGATAAAAAAGGGCGGTTTTTTGGTCAAGGTTATCAAAAATCCCCAAAACGAGGACGGGCGTATCGTGTTGCTGACGGCAAACGACGAACGGGAGCTGTTCTACGCGGTGGTCAGTTTCTTGGACGATTATATCCCCAATAACACTCCTTGGCACGGTGCGGTGCGTATGCAACAGAGTATCTTCGACGAACCGCTCAATGAATATGCTTATAGTGAAAACGCGCAAAACAAAACGCGTAGTGTTTTTACCTGGGGGCACCCCATCAACGATTATCGAGCGTATATCGACAATATGGCGCGTTTAAAGCTCAATCAGCTGATTATTTGGAACGATTATATGCCTCTTAACGTGGAAGAGATTATCGACTACGCGCACTCGTACGGCATAGAGGTGATTTTTGGCTACGCGTGGGGCTGGAAACCGGGTTTTGGTAAAAACATTACCGACATCAGCGATAAGCGTTTGCAGGAGCTAAAAGCGGAAATTATCCAGAAATACGAGGATAATTACGCAAAAATCGGTTGCGACGGCATCTATTTTCAGTCCTTTACTGAAAACGAGAACGAGTACGTTGGGGGGAGGCTGATTGCCGAGGCGGTGCGCGTACTCGTCAACGATACGGGGGCTACCCTTTTGCAAAAATATCCGCACTTAAAATTGCAGTTTGGTTTGCATGCGATCTCGGTGCGCAACCATCTGGGCGAAATAGCCAAGGTAGATAGGCGGATTGAGATTTTGTGGGAAGATTGTGGCGAATTTCCGTACGCCTATGCTCCGATTATGAAGGATGAAAAGGCGTTTGCGGAAACGGTGGAATTTACCAAAAAGATTTTGACACTCCGTGGTAATGCGCCCGTAGGATTGCTGTTCAAGGGGATGATGACCTTGGACTGGACGCGTTTTTCCCGTCAGGGTGGCGCGTTCGTGTTGGGGGAGAACGCTCCCGAAATCACTGCGCACGATCAGCGTATGCGCCATTACGCTTGGAAAATTTTCTCTGCGGAGTGGATGCAGTACGGAAAATATGCAATGGAAATGCTGAAAGTCATCAAGGAAAACGCGCTCGGCGAAGTCAATATGTGTATGGCGGGGGCGTACGACGGCGGTATCTATCTTCCGCAGGCGCTTTGCGCGCAGATGTTCCGCACGTTGGATAGCGATTACGGCGAAACTTTGAAAAAGGTGGCGCAAAGAGACAAGGTCATCATCGGCTAAACGCGAAATGCACGTCAACGGGTTAGGGGAATTTTGACAATAAAAAGCGGCGCGTCCGATTAGGACGCGCCGCTGCGCTTTGTTTTGCTATTATTCGTTTGTTTGATCGTCTTTCGCTTTTGCTCTGTTCGACCACGTACGGAAGAGGGACAAAATAGGCAGGACTACGCCGCCGAGAATATTGCCGAGTACGCAGATTAGCAGATATGCGACCGATTTCCACGAAAATCCGATAAAGGCAAAATACAAGGTGTTTGCAACCGAGTGATCAAAGCCGCAGAACGCGAACACGATGATCGGGAACATAACGCCGACGGTGGTGGACAGACCTTTTCTAGGGGCGTAGTTCACCGCACCGATGGAAAGGGTGATCAAGAATCCGCAAAGGATGGAAGAACACAGCGCTTTCACGTGCCAAAGATTTGCGTGCAGTTTTTCGTTCATAAACTCCGCCTGTGGAACGACCTTATCGGCGAGCGTGGAATATCGCACGAGCACTGCGGTAAAGAGTACGCCGACCATGTTCCAGAAAAAGCAAACGGGCAAGCGCCACCAGTTTTTTGCACCCATTTCAGGCATATCCGAAATCAAACCCGTGAAAAGTTTCATTTCGAACATCACGATGGCTAAAATGCCGAGCGAGAACATCATCGAGCCGATGAGCTTGCCCCACGTCGCGTAAAGATTGCACGAGAGCAGGAACGCCGTGCCGCCGACGCCGATCATCACCCCCGAACAAAAGGACATTAAACAAAAGGACGCAAATTGCGCTTTTGTCAATTTTTCCAAAGGTTTCATAATAAATACCGACCTGTTAAAATTACGGTTTGTTTTGCTAAACCTATATGATTATAATGCAAACGCTCGAAAAAAGCAAGCCAAAAACGCAAAATTTATAAAATAACAGAGAAAATATTCCGTAAACATTTTTTTTGATCCACTTGACAAGGTACGTCGTCAGAGTATATAATATAGGTATATTCACAGTGTCCGTGCGGCGGACAGAAAGGAGAACGTTATGGCTTTGGTGCAACTGCACTTGTTTGCAAAATCTCTCGGCATTCATACGGAAGTCGAAGTGGTAATTCCCCAGCGCGATACGGTGGGCGAAATTGGCGTGGAAAACGGCGCGAAGAACGAAAAATACCGCTGTTTGTATCTTTTGCACGGATTGAGTGACGATCAGTCCATTTGGCTGCGTAGAACGTCGATCGAACGGTACGCCACCGATTACGGGATTTGCGTGGTGATGCCCAGCGGCGGCAGAAGTTTTTATATGAACCAACAGAACGGGCAGGCGTATTACGATTATATCGCCAAGGAATTGCCTGCGCGTATGAGCGAATTTTTTAAAGTTTCGGACAAGCGTGAAGACCGCGTGATCGCAGGGAACTCGATGGGCGGCTATGGCGCGTTGAAATTAGCGCTCCGCGAAAATAAAACGTTTTGTGCGGCGGCAGGGCTGTCCTCCGTTGCTGATATTCGCACGGAGTTGTTTAAGGACACCATCGCGAACGGAATCGGGAAAGATAAGTATCTTTCCGATGACGAAGATCTGTTTGCGCTTTCCACAAAGTACGAAAAAGACCCGAACAGACCGCGTCTGTATATGGCTTGCGGCACGGAAGATTTTCTCTATCAGGACAATGTAAAGCTCCGCAATCATTTGCAACAGCTCGATTACGATTACACGTACGAAGAAAGTCCCGGTATTCATACTTGGTCGTACTGGGACGAAAAGATCCAACGCGTGTTAGAGTGGGCGTTCGGGGATAAATAAAAGGAAGATAACAAAAAGAAGGCTCGTCCACAATGGACGAGCCGTTCTCGTATGTATAGGTTATTCGTCGAATTTATTTTGCAAGAAACGGTTGATGTCGTATTCTTGTCTGTAAATGAGATAGGTGGTGACGTTTGGTGCGGTGAAATCTTTGAGGGGAACTTCTTCCAGTTCGCCACTTTCCAGCTTGTCCTTTACCAGCTTGTAGGGCAGGAAAGAATAGCCCAGCCCGTTTTCGAGATACGGGAGTAGCTTGGACGAGTTATCGACGTCCAGACGGAAGATATGATTTTTCGGGAAAAGCGAGCGGATAAATACGCCTGCCTCGCTCAACGTGAAATCGCACATCAGATAGGGGAGCTTGGAGAGCTGTTCTTTTGTCACCCCGTCGGGATATGCGCTCATGCCCTTTTTGCAAACGAGCGCTACGCGATCGACGTCGTACACGTCGCACGCATAACCCAAGCGTTTTAACGGGATCGCCGAGAACACCATATCCAGCATATTGTCTTGGAGCTGCTGTATGAGATCGAGCGAGTGCCCCAACATTACCTTGATGGAAGTGACAGAGTTATTTTTCAAACAATCGTCCACCAGAGGTTTTACGTAAATTTCGTAGGTGGCGTTGATTGCGCCGATTAGGAATTTACGGCTATGCGCGGAGAGTGCGTTCATCTCTTCGATAGAAGTGCTTTGCAACTCCAAAATGCGCTCTGCATAGCGCAGGAAAATCTCGCCCGCCTCGGTGAGTTTTACCGTTTTCGAGCCGCGCGTAAAGAGCTTTTTGCCCACTTCCTTTTCCAGTTCGCTGATACGGTTGGTGACCGTCGATTGCGCGATAAAGAGCTGTTCAGCCGCCAACGTGAAATTCTTCACCTTCGACAAAAAGATAAATGTTTTTAATTCTTCGGTATTCATTTGAATTATTGATTACTCCTGACAAATCAATATAGTATTTCAATTATAACGCCTATTTTCAAAAAAATCAATAGTTTTAATGCAAAAAATCGATAATGCGGCATTTTTTTTATTTTCTGGGGGGATTTTGGGTGAAAAATGCTCGGTGCGATTGACAAAATCGCGCAAAAACGTTATACTTGGTTAGAAATATAAAAAAAGGGCAAAGATTATGGAAAAAACGAAGATTATTGCAAGGGTACAGGAAATCAAAGCGGAGCTTTCGCAGGGCAATCCCTTTGGTGAAAAGGTGTTGTTGGTCGCGGCTACGAAAACGCAGAGCGCGGAACGTATCAATAACGCGATTGAGGGGGGCGTGGATGCGGTGGCAGAAAATAAACCGCAGGAATTTCGCGATAAGAACGAATTGCTTTTGCCCTGTGCACGGCATTTTATCGGGCATTTGCAGACAAATAAAATCAAGTATTTAATCGGCAAAGTGGAGCTGTATCACTCCTGCGATCGCGACGAGCTGATCGAGGCGCTTGCAAAGCAATCGCTCTCGCGCGGTATCGTATCGAATATTTTGTTGCAGATCAATATCGGTGACGAAGAAACGAAAGGTGGGTACGCGTACGAGCAGGCAAAGGACGTGTTCGCGCGCGTATCACAGATGGACGGGCTGTGCGTAAAAGGGTTTATGGCGATGCTGCCCGATAGCGATGACGAAGATATGCTCCGCGCGTTGACGAGAAAAATGCGTTCGTTGTTCGACTGGGCGAAAACGCAGTCGGCGGCGGTGGAGTATCTCTCGATGGGTATGAGCGGCGATTATAAACTTTGTGTGGAAGAGGGGAGCAACGTGATCCGCGTTGGCTCGACGATTTTCGGCGCAAGGAACTATACGATATAAAGGACGGAACAACGTAGCGTAATGACAAAAACGGTCGGTAGAAAACTGCATAAAGGCTGGGCGGTGGCGATTGCCGTTTTGCTCGTGCTTTTGGCGGTGCTGGGCGCGTTTGGTTTAGGCGTACGCTATCAAATTTCGCGCTGGGAGAACTGGTATCCCGATTACGAGAAACAGGACATAAGCGCGCTGCTGGAAAAAACCGATCGAACGGCGGAAGATTACGCTTTACTCTACGCGCAGACGGGTTTGACGGCGGTGGGTGTGGAAGACACGCTCGCACAGGAAAACGGCAGAGAAACGGTGTTGAAAATACAGGAGCATTATTTCCGTGAAATCACCGTGTACGGGCGGTACGTCAGTCCGATTATGTATCAGGAGCGAACGGCGGAACGGGCAACGCTGGCGCGTTTGCAGGACGGGGATATTCTCGTCACCGCGTCCACGGTGGTGTCGTGGTGGCGGTACGGGCACTCCGCGCTCGTCGTGGACGGCGCAGGGGGCTTGCTCGTCGAATCGATCGGCGTTGGATCGGATAGCAAGTATAACGCAACGGAAACGTTCGTGTATCTCCCGAATTTTATCGTTTTGCGCCCCAAGGCGGACAAAGCCGTAAAGGCACAGGTCGTATCGTACGCAAGGGAAAATCTTGTGGGCTTGCCCTACTTTTTCACGGTGGGCATTTTGTCCAAAAAATCGCCGAAAAAGATCAAGAGAACGCAATGCGCGCACTTGGTTTGGTATGCGTATCAAAAATTCGGGTTGGATTTGGATAGTAACGGTGGCGGTTTGGTTTTACCGCAGGATATAGCCAATTCGGCGAACGTAGAGATTGTACAAATATTCGGGTTTCACCCCGAAAGGCTATGGAAATGAAAGAAAGACTGCATACAAATGAATATGCGCTCGTCACGGGCGCAACGGGGGGCTTGGGCAGGGCGTTCACGTTCGCCCTCGCGCGTCGTGGCTATTCGTTGCTGCTCACGGGCAGGAGTGAAGAAAAATTAAGTGCTTTACAGGTAGAACTCGCAGAACGATACCCCGAACTTCCCACGCGTATCTATGCGGCGGATTTGTCGGATACGGGCAGCCGTATCGCGTTGACGGAGCAAATCGCGGCGGAAAATCTCCGTATATCCCTGCTCGCCAACGTCGCAGGCGCGGACATACAAAAGGGCTTGGTGGAATACACACAGGAAAAGATTGCTTTTCAATGCCGCGTGAATTTCGAAGCGGCGGTGTCCTTGTGCCGTTTCGCGATCGAATACAAAGCGGATCGTTTGGAGATCGTCAACGTTTCGTCCGTTTCAGGTATCTACCCGATGCCGTATTTTGCGATATATAGCGCAGCGAAAGGAGCGCTCACGTCCTTTTCGCAGAGCCTTCGTGCGGAGATGAAAGGGCAAAACGTGGCGGTGACGGCGATTTTGCCGGGGGCAATGCCCACGCGCGATGATATCAAAGAGCAGATCAAAGGACAAGGTCTGTGGGGCAGGCTTGCGGCGAAATCTCCCGATAGCGTAGCGGAAACGTCCTTAAAAGCCGTTCATAAAAACAAACGTAAGGTCATCGTCGGGTTTTGGAATAAAATGATGCGGATCGGCACGTGCTGGTTGCCGACTTCTTGGCGGTTGCATTTTATCGCAAAGCGATGGAGTAAAATATCCAAAGACGCCTTTTAATATCAAAGAAAATGCCAAGGACGGACGGTTTTGCTGCAAAAGTCGTAAAACGTTTTGTGTTTTGTGAAAAAAATCGTTTATTTCAGTGAAGAAAAGCAAAATTGCCCTTCAAATCCTTGACAAAGCCTTTTGTTTTGAGTATAATCGATTTAATAAATTGTAGAACGCAGTTCAATCGAAAAAGTTGGTAGGAGAAGAAAGAGTATGATAGAATTTAATCCTATGAGTAATTTGTTGGAGCAGGACCAATACAAATACGACCTGCAAGACGTCGCGAAACCGAATTTATTCCGCGACATTTATCCGTACGACGAAGTGCCTAAAACTTCGTTCAACCATCGCCGTGTGCCGATGAATATGCCCAAAGATATTTGGATTACGGACACGACGTTCCGCGACGGACAGCAATCGCGCGCGCCTTACACCGCGAAACAAATCGTGGACATTTACAAACTGATTGCGCGCTTGGGTGGTCCGAAAGGCATTATCCGTCAAAGCGAATTTTTCGTATATACGAAAAAGGACAGAGAGGCATTGGAACAATGTATGGCTTTGGGATACAAATTTCCCGAAGTGACGACGTGGATTCGCGCAAAAAAAGAAGATTTCGAGCTGGTGCACGATATCGGCATTAAGGAAACGGGTATTTTGGTCAGCTGCTCGGACTATCACATTTTCAAAAAGCTGAATATGACGAGAAAGCAGGCGTACGAGCATTATCTTGGCGTGGTACGTCAGGCGTTTGAGGCGGGGATTTCGCCCAGATGTCATTTGGAAGACCTTACGCGTGCCGATCTGTACGGCTTCGTTGTACCGTTCGTAAACGCACTCGTAGAGCTTTCTCACGAGGCGAATATTCCCGTCAAAATCCGTATGTGCGACACAATGGGCTACGGTGTTCCGTTTACGGGTGCAGCGCCCCCGAGAAGTGTGCCCGGGCTTGTTTACGGTCTGCACCATTATTCGGACGTGACGTCGGAAATGCTGGAATGGCACGGCCATAACGACTTTTATATGGGCGTAGCGAACGCCGTCAGCGCTTGGCTGTTCGGTGCGAGTGCGGTCAACTGTTCGTTGCTTGGCATCGGGGAAAGAACGGGCAACGTGCCTTTGGAGGCGATGGTTATGCAGTATGCCTCCTTGCGTGGTACGCTCGACGGTATGGATACGACGGCGATTACGGAGATTGCCGAATATTTCAAGAAAGAGCTTGGCTACGATATTCCGCCGATGACGCCGTTTGTGGGCAGCGCATTCAACTTAACGAGGGCAGGCGTACACGCCGACGGCATGATGAAAGACGCGGAAATCTACAATATTTTCGACACCGAAAAAATCCTGAACCGCCCTGCGGAAGTCTCCATTTCCAACACGTCGGGCTTGGCAGGCATCGCGTACTGGATCAATAAGCATTACAAGCTGCCCCCTGAAAAACAGGTTGGCAAGCAAGATTGGCTGGTGAAAACGATTAAGGACGAAATCGACGCACTGTATGCCGACGGCAGAACGACGGTTATGGGCGAAGAGGAACTGCTTTCGCTTGTGGATAAACTCAAAGACAACGAGCAAAGCTCGCTCAAGGGTATGAAATTGTAAGGAAGAAAGGAGAGAATATGGGCTATACGATAGCGCAAAAAATTATAAAGGAGCATCTTGTCTGCGGCGAAATGGTCGCAGGCAAGGAGATCGGCTTAAAAATCGATCAAACACTGACGCAGGACGCAACGGGTACGATGGCGTATCTGCAATTCGAGGCAATGGGGATCGATCGCGTTAAGACGGAACTTTCCGTTGCGTACATAGACCACAACACGTTGCAGGCTGGTTTTGAAAATGCAGACGATCACCGCTATATCCAAACAGTGACGAAAAAGCACGGTATCCGTTTTTCCCGTCCGGGCAACGGCATTTGCCATCAGGTACATTTGGAACGCTTTTCCAAGCCTGGTAAAACGCTCATCGGCTCGGACAGCCATACGCCCACGGCAGGGGGTATCGGCATGCTCGGCATGGGGGCAGGCGGCTTGGACGTAGCGGTTGCTATGGGCGGTGGTACGTACTACATCACCATGCCGAAAATGATTAAGGTCAATCTCGTAGGATCGCTTTCCGATTACGTTGGCGCGAAGGACGTTATTTTGGAAGTATTGCGTTTGCTCGGCGTAAAGGGTGGCGTTGGCGCGATTGTGGAATACGGCGGCGAAGGCGTAAAAACTTTGTCCGTGCCTCAGCGTGCGACTATTACGAATATGGGCGCGGAGCTTGGCGCGACGACGTCTATTTTCCCGTCCGACGAAGTGACGAAGGCATTCTTAAAGGCTGAAAACCGTGAAGAAGACTGGATAGAGCTTTCTTCGGACGAGGACGCAGTATTCGACGCGGAATATACCGTCGATTTGTCCGCACTCAAACCCTTGGCGGCTTGTCCGCACAGCCCCGACAACGTCAAAGCGGTGGCGGAGCTTTCGGGTATGAAAATTAATCAGGTGTGTATCGGCTCTTGTACCAACTCATCCCTAGCCGACATGTTGACGGTGGCGGCAATGCTCAAAGGTAAGACGGTGCACCCCGACGTTAGTTTGTCCATTTCGCCCGGTTCAAAACAAGTCTATACGATGTTGGCGGAATGCGGTGCGCTCGCCGATCTTATCAACGCAGGGGCGAGAATTTTGGAATGCGCTTGCGGACCTTGTATCGGCATGGGCTTTTCGCCGCAGTCGGCAGGTGTCAGCTTGCGTACGTTCAACCGCAATTTCTTAGCGCGCAGCGGCACGGCGGACGCACAGGTGTATTTGGTTTCCCCCGAAACGGCGGCGGCTTCCGCGATTGTAGGCGTGTTCACCGATCCTACCACGCTCGGTAAAGCGCCGAAAGTGGAGATGCCGAGCGTATTCAAAATTAACGACAATTTGATTGAGATGCCCGTTGCGGCAGAAGATATGGACAGCGTGACGGTACAACGCGGCCCGAATATTAAACCTATTCCCGTAGGTAAAGCGCCCGATGACAATCTTGCTTGCGAGTTGATTTTGAAGGTGGGCGACGATATTACTACCGACCACATTATGCCAGCAGGCACAAAGGTGTTGCCGTATCGATCGAACGTACCAAAACTCTCGGAATTCTGCTTTACGGTATGCGATAAGGATTTCCCCGAACGCGCAAAGAAAAAGGGCGGCGGCGTGATTTTGGGCGGCGTGAACTACGGTCAAGGCTCTTCGCGTGAACACGCGGCGCTCGTGCCCCTGTATTTGGGGATTAAAGCGGTGGTGGCAAAGAGCTTTGCGCGTATCCACGTGGCGAACTTGATCAACTTCGGTATCGTACCGATGACTTTGGCAAACCCCGATGATTACGATAACTTCGCCGAAGGCGACCAAATTGAAATCGCAGGTTTCGCGGCGGCGGTTGCAGGCGCAACGGAAGCTACGCTCGTTAACAAAACGAACGGAAAAACGGCAAAACTTTGTTTGAATTTGTCCGCTCGTCAGCGAGAAATGCTGCTTGCTGGCGGTTGCTTGAACTATACGAAAAACGCAAAATAAGGAAGGAATAAAGATATGGAAAAGGAAGAATACAAGGAGCAACTCGACGTTGCGTGTCAAAAATTTAGAAAACTGATGGCGGAACAGCTCACGCGCGTGGAGGATATGAAGGCGCAGGGCGATTTTGTGGATTATGCCGCGCTCGACTGTATCAAAATCGGCGTATGCGGTGGGGACGGTATCGGCCCGATTATTTCGGCGCAGGCACGTCGCGTGCTCGAATTTATCCTTGCCGATCTCGTCAAGGCAGGCAAGGTGGAGTTCAAGGATATCGAAGGACTGACGATTGAAAATCGTATTGCTAAGGGCAAGGCGATTCCCGACGACGTTATGGCGGAGCTGAAATCCTGCCATATCATTTTGAAAGGTCCTACGACGACGCCCCAAAAGGGCAGTGGTATGCCCAATATCGAATCGGCAAACGTCGCGATGCGTAAGGCGCTCGATTTGTTTGCAAATATCCGTCCTGTAAAAGTTCCCGAAGAGGGAATCAACTGGACGATTTTCCGCGAGAACACCGAAGGTGGGTACGCGATCGGTTCGTCGGGCTTTAATATCACGGAAGACTTGGCGGTGGATTTCACGATTACCACCAAACAGGGTTCGGACAGGATTGCCCGTCTTGCATACGATTACGCTCATAAAAACGGGTTAAACCGCGTTTCGCTCGTTACCAAAGCCAACGTTATCAAGACGACGGACGGAAATTTCTTGGAAGATTGTCACAAAGTAGGCGATTTGTATCCCGATATTATTACGGACGAATGGTACGCGGACATTATGACGGCGAAACTTGTGGATAAAAAGCGTCGCCGCGATTTCAAAGTGTTGCTGTTGCCAAATCTGTACGGCGATATTATCTCGGATGAGGCGGCGGAATTTCAGGGCGGCGTAGGTACGGCAGGTTGCGCGAATATCGGTAAAAAATACGCGATGTTCGAGGCGATTCACGGCTCAGCTCCCCGTATGATTACGGAAGGCAGAGGGCAGTACGCCGATCCCTGTTCGATGCTCCGCGCTTGCGTTATGCTCCTGTCCCATATCGGTTTGCAGGACAGAGCGGATAAGCTCGAACGCGCGCTGGATATTTGTTCGTTCGAAGAAAAGAAGTACGTGATCACGGGCAGAGATACGGGCGCGACTTGTCAGCAGTTCGGCGATTACGTTATGGAAACGTTGACGAGTCTGTAAGCTAAAAATATGTACGCAAAGTAAAAAAATCGACGAAAACTCCCTATAAAAATCAGGGAGTTTTTTTCTTTTGCCCGTTGACAATATGCGCCGCACGTGATATAATACAGATAATGATCAAAAAGGAGAATTTTATGGATTATAAGAACAATTACCGTCAATGGTTAAGCAACCCGCACTTGAACGAAGAAGGTAGAGTGGAACTGACCGCGATCGAAGGCAACGAAAAGGATATTGAATATCGTTTCGGCGGTGAACTGGAATTCGGTACGGCAGGTATGCGTGGCGTAATCGGCTACGGTATGAATATGATGAACGTATATACGGTACGCCGTGCTACGCAAGGGCTTGCGGAGTGGGTAAAGAGCCTTGGTGCAGCGGCGATGCAACGCGGCGTTGTCATTTCGTTCGATACACGCAGAAAATCGGAAGAATTTGCCAAGGCGACGGCGGCTGTTTTGGCGAAAAACGGTATCAAAGCGTACCTGTTCGACGACGTACATCCCGTGCCTATGCTCTCTTACGCGGTGCGGTATCTCAAAACAATCGCAGGTGTTATGATTACGGCGAGCCATAACCCCAAGGAATACAACGGTTATAAGGTATACGGCGAAGACGGCGCGCAGATGTCCCCCGAAGATACGGCGATTGTCGTGGATTATATTAATAAGACCGATTATTTATCGGTGGAAGACGACGAAAACAGTTCGCTGATTGTACCCGTGCCGCAAAAACTCGACGAAGATTATATTGAAGAATTGTCTAAGTTGACTTTGTCGAAAGCGGCGGTGGAAAAATGCGGCGCAAACTTAAAACTCGTCTATACCCCCGTACACGGTAGCGGTTATAAACCCGTGACGGCGATTTTGAAAAAGTTGGGGATCAACACGACTGTCGTCGAAGAACAGACCACCAAAGACACCGAATTTTCCACGGTAAAAGTGCCTAATCCAGAATTTAAGGAAACCCTTTCGATGGGAATCGCATTGGCAAATAAAATCAATGCGGACGTGGTGTTTGGTACCGATCCCGACTCTGACCGTCTTGGGGTTGCGCTGAAAAATGAACAGGGGGATTTCGTTGCCCTTTCGGGTAATCAGGTGGGCATTTTGTTGCTCGATTATATTTTGACAAGACTTGCGGAAGATAACGCGATGCCGAAAAATGCGGCGGTGGTAAAATCGTTCGTGACGACAGGCATGGCAAAGGCACTGTGCGACGATTACGGAGTAGCCCTGTACGAAACGCCCGTTGGGTTTAAGTTTATCGGCGAAAAGATCAAACAATGGGAGTGCGATAACAAGCACACGTACGTGTTTGGTTTTGAAGAATCCTGTGGCTATCTTCGCGGCACGCATGCAAGGGACAAGGACGCGGTTGTAGCGTCGATGCTGTGCGCCGAGATGGTTTGCTACTATACGTATATCGGCAAAACGGTGTTTGCTCGCTTGCAGGAAATCTACGCAAAGTACGGGTACGTACTCGATCTGAATATTTCCGTGCAGTATTCGGGTTTGAACGCGATGAAAGAAATGAACGCGGTTGTGGACGGTCTGAAAACGCTGAAAGTGGACGAAATCGGCGGTATGGCGGTGGATGCTGTACGCGATTACAGTGCGGCGAAACGCATGGCGGCGGATGGCACGGTTAGCGAAATGGACATTCCCAAATGCAACTGCGTGTATTACGAGCTGGCAGGCGGTTCGTTTATCTGTGTGCGTCCCAGCGGTACAGAACCGAAATTGAAGATTTACTATTCGATTAAGGCGAAAGGCGAACAGGCGGCAAAGGCAAAGCTGGAAGAATTGAAGGTAGCGGTTGCAGCGTTGCTTGAAAAAGCAAAACAATAAAGGCGGATAGACAATGATTTTCGATCTGCATTGTGATACGCTTTGGAAAATACAAAACACGAAGGACGAGTCTTTACAAAAGGGCGCGTCCTTACAAATAGATGAAGAAAAATTGACGGTTGGCGGGTATTTTGCACAATGCTTTGCGATGTACGTTCCTGCGGATACGCCCGAGCCCAAAAGGGCGTTAGATCGTCTGATTGATCGGTATTACGCGGAGTTCGAAAAATGTCAAAACATACGCCCCGTATACGCCTTCAATGATTTTTTGCGTAATCAAAAGGACGGCAAAATCTCGGCGGTTTTGACGATGGAAGACGCCTGCTCGTTGCAGGGAAATATGCAAAATCTTTACGCTGCGTATGAAAGGGGCGTAAAAATGATCGCGTTGACTTGGAATTTTCCCAACGAAGTGGGGTATCCGAACTATCGCAATTTTGTTCGGGATAAAAAGCCCGATATGTTCACGCCCGAAACGGAGCGCGGTTTGACCGATTTTGGTTTTTCGCTCGTAGAAGAAATGAACAGGCTGGGAATTGTTGTGGACGTTTCGCACCTGTCCGATAAGGGCTTTTACGACGTTCTTTCGGTGACGAAAAAGCCGATAATGGCGAGTCACTCAAATGCGCGCGGCGTGTGCCGAAACGTGCGGAATTTGTCTGACGATATGCTCTTTGCGCTCGCGGACAACGGGGGCGTGACTGGTATCAATTACGCCGCTGGATTTTTGTGCGAAGACGAACAAAAAGGACGGCAAACGATCGCGTATGCCGTGGAGCATATCCGATATATCCGCGATAAAATCGGTGCGGAGCATATCGCGCTCGGCAGCGATTTCGACGGCATACAGACGGATATCGAGCTGTCCGATTGTTCCAAAATTCCGCTTTTGATCGAGTCGTTGGAAAGAGCGAAATTTACGTCGGACGAGATTGAAAAAATTGCCTACAAAAATGCTCTGCGCGTTTTTAGGGACAATATACAATAGGAAAAGGGGCGGCGTTTACCGCTCTTTTTTGCTTGTAAAATACTTTCGCATAAAGACTTTGCGAAAGAATACCAAAAAACAATGAAAGATTTTCTATTGCAATTCGGTTATTATACTAGTATAATAACGGCAAGGTAATAAGCACAGAGGAGATATTATTATGAGATTGCCTGTATTAGATAAAAACTTTTATCCTATGATCAAAGCGCTGAACGACTTCGATAACGAAGTGAAGAAGAGCGGTAAGCCCGTAGAAGTGACTATCGTTGTAGAACGCAGCGGCGGTTATAACTACGTGTACAAGTATAACGCGCTCGCGGACGGCGTGAACGATAAGCTGAATTTCCGCGTGGCAGAACGTATCGCAAAAACGATTCTTTGGGTTGTCGGCGGTTTCAAAATTTACGTTGCTGGCAGCAAATCCATTTACGAATATTTGAAGAATGCGTACACTGCGGAAGGGCTGCGTGCGTTCGACTTTGATTTTATGAGCGGCGTTTATGAAAAGCCTTTCGAAGTGGTTTGGATGGAAGAGAGCGAAATTCCCACGCAGAAAAATGCCTCTATCCGCGTAGGCGGTTATTTGGACGGTTGCCGTATCGGTTTCGACGCAGGCGGTTCGGACAGAAAGGTGAGCGCGGTTATCAACGGCGAAGTCGTTTACAGCGAAGAAGTCGTTTGGAATCCGAAGGTTACGGAAGATCCTACCTATCATTACAATGAAATTTTGACGGCTATGAAGACGGCGGCGTCCAAAATGCCCACGGTGGATGCGATCGGCGTTTCGTCGGCAGGCGTGTACGTAGATAACAAAATTATGGTCGCGTCCCTGTTTATCAAGGTGGACAAGTCCAAGCACGGCGATTACGTAAAGAATATGTATATTAACGTTGCGAAAGAAATGAGCAAAGAGCTCGGCAAGGAAATTCCTTTGGAAGTGGCAAACGACGGCGACGTGACGGCGCTCGCAGGGGCGATTGATTTGGACGACAACGGCGTGCTCGGTATCGCA